>JWKX01000009.1 GCA_000806155.1 archaeon GW2011_AR18 | reverse complement strand
TGTTTGATATTGATGATAAGAAATATTCCTCTCATAAAGTTTTATTCATAGGACCTAATGCTGAAAGGAAGGGAGCGTTTTATGTTGTCTCTTCTATGCCTAAAGTTTTAGAAAAATTTCCTGATGCAAGATTAACTATTGTTGGTAGCAGTTCTTTTCTTTATAAAAGAAAAATTAAAAATTTTGTTAAGAAAAATAATTTGTCTGATAAAGTGGAATTTTTTGACCAATTGCCTTATGAAGAAGTTTTGAATCGTCATAGGGATGCGAATGTTTTTGTTATGCCTTCTTTGATGGAAGCTTTTGGTCAGGTTTATCTTGAAGCTTTGGCTACTAAGACTCCTGCTATTGGCGCTAGGGTTGGTGGTGTTCCTGATATTATTACTCCAGATGTTGGATTTTTAGTTCCTCCAAGAAATTCAGATGAGATTGCTAAACATATTATTGAATTGTTTTCAGATCCTAAAAAAGCAAAAAAAATGGGAGAAGCTGGAAGGATTAGGGTTAAGAAAAATTTCTCTATAGAGAAGATGGTTAAGGAAACAGAAGATGTCTACAAAAGTTTGATTTAAATACACTATACTAAAGAAAACTTTATATAGAATCTTATAATTTTACTTATAATGAAAGTATTGATTATTTATCCTAATATTGTTGAAACACCTAAAGACATTTCTCTTGGTTTGGCAGCTGTTAGTGCCTGTCTTAAGGAAGATGGTCATACAGTTGAATTAGTTGATACTACTTTTGGTAGATCTGATGAAGAGATTATGACTCAGGTAAAAAAATTTAATCCTGAATTAGTTTGTTCTTCTATGGCTACTAATGAATTCAAATATGCTACTCATATTATTGATATGATTAGGGAATTCAATCCTAAAGTTCCTGTTTTAGTTGGTGGTTATCATCCTACTATGGTTCCTAATGAAGTTCTTAATTTAAAAAATGTTGATATGGTTTGTGTTGGTGAAGGTGATATGCCAATTAAAGATGTTGCTAACATGTTATCAAAAAAGGAGTACAGGACTGATATTATGAATATTTGGTTCAAGACTCCTGAAGGTAAGATTATTAGTAATCCTCAACGTCAGTTACCTAATCTTGATGAGCTTCCTATTCCTGATAGAAGTCTTTTTGAATACCAAAGATATATTGATTGGCATAACGGTACAGCAACAGTAATTTCTACAAGAGGTTGTCCTTATCCTTGCACTTATTGTATTAACAGGACTCAGAAAGAGATTTACAAGGGTAAAGGTGCTTTCGTAAGATACAAATCTGTTGATAAGATTTTATCAGAGATCAAAGAGATTGTTACTAATTATAGAGTTAAAGAGATTGGTTTTAATGATGATACTTTTACTTTGAATGCTGTTCGTGTTCGTGAATTCTGTAATAAATATCCTCAAGTTGTTGGTAATGTTCCTTTTTACGTTAACGCGAGAGTTAATGCAGTTTCTAGAGAGACTTTTATTCTTCTAGGTAAAGCTGGTTGTAAGAGAGTTAACATGGGTGTTGAATGTGGTGACCCTAAGATTAGGAATGAGATTTTAGAAAGAGACATGACTGATGAACAGATTATTCAGACTTTCAATTGGGCTCGTGATGCTGGTATTGAAACTTATGCTTTTAATATGATTGGTCTTCCTTATGAAACTAAAGAGTCTATTCAGAAAACTATTGATCTTAACAGAAAGATTAATCCTGATTATTTAGGTTGTTCTATTTTCACAGCTTTGCCTGGAACACCATTATATGAATTATGTAAAAAGAATGGTTGGCTTGCTCCTGAATATTCTACTTCTTATTTCCAGGATAGTAATATGATTCATCCTAATTTTACTGTTGATGAATTAAAAGTTTTTAGGGATAATTTCGGTTTTGAAGTTTACAAAGGTATAAGACCTATGCGTGCTTATATTGATAAATTTGATAAGACTTTGATTAAATTCTCTCCTTATGTTAAGACTAGGTCTATTTTATTGAGATTTGGTGCTAAGCATGTTATGAATAAGAAATGGGAAAAAAGAAGATCTAAGATTGATTTCGATAAATCTTTAGAGAACATTAATATTGCTTGATTAAGAGATATTTTTATCTTCTACTAAAAAATAGAAAAATTTATATATTACTTTAAGTAATAATATTATTACATTAGGTAATAGACATGAACAGTGAAATTAAAATACTCAAATTGTTATTGGAAAATAAAGAAGAAAAGTTTACAATTAAAAAAATATCAGAAAAACTTAATATTAATTACAGAATAGCATATGAAAAGGTAATAAATCTTGAAAAAGAAAAAATGATAAAAATCACAATAACAGGAAACTCAAAAGTTTCAGAGTTAACATACAATTTCAATAATAAAATATATGAAGCAGAATATAACAAAAGAATAGAATTGTTTAGAGATAAAAACTTTCAAGTAATTCACAATAGACTAGCAGAACTTAATTTCACTTTCATAGTACTAATTTTCGGTTCACAAGCTAAAAAAACATCAAACAAACACTCAGACATAGACATATTAACAATAGGAGGAGACCAAAAACAAATAAAAAGTACATTATCATTGCTTCCAGATAAAATACACTTAACAAGCATAACAACAGAAGAATTTATTCACATGGCTAAAAGCAAAGAGTTTACAGTTGTAAGCGAAGCAATTAAAAATAACATAATAATACTAGGAATAGAAGAATATTATAGGATGTTAAAAAATGCTGGATAAAGAAAGAATAAAAGAAGCAGAAACAAATGTAAGATCATACCTAAATGATGGACTTCTCAAAAAAGCAATTATGAACGAACAAGTAATGAAAATACTATTAACAAACGGAAAAGAAAGCCTAAAAGTAGCAGAAGAAGTAAACAAAAACAATATATCAGAACTATGGACAATAGTATGTTCTTATTATGCAATGTACTACTATGCAAACGCAGTATTAATAAAACAAGGCTACAAAGTAGGAGAAAAAATAGTACACAAAGTAACATCAGACGCAATAATAGTTTACATAAGACAAAAACTTAAAGAAACACTAATTGAAGATTATGAAAAAACAAAAGAAGAAGCACTAAACCTGGCAGGAATAAAAGCAGACGAACTAATAGAATCATTTGACTTTGAAAGAAATAAAAGAAGCTTAATACAGTACAAAACAATAGAAATAGAAAAACATTCAAAAGCAAAAACATCACTACAAAGAGCAAAAGAATTCACAAGAGAAATGGAGAAACTACTTATCTGAAAAAATTCCTTAAATGATATATAAATATAATATATTCTGTAAAACTCATTCACAAATTTTATAAAGATACTTCTCTAACCTATTATATGCCTCCATTATCAACTATTCCTAAATTTATTGGTTACTTTTTAGCTAATAGGAACATCATTAAAAAAACTCCTAGACCTTACCAGATTACTCTCTCTGTTACAACTGCTTGTCAGTCTTTATGTAAATCTTGTAATATTGGTTTGGAATATCAGAAAAATCCAGCTTCAGCTAAAGATGATCTTACTATTGATGAGATTGAAAAAATGTTCAAGAGTATTGGTCCTGTTTATTTTTTTAATATTAGTGGTGGTGAGCCTTATTTGAGATCAGATCTTCCTCAGATTGTTGAGCTTGCTTGTAAATATCTTAAACCTCGTGTTATTCATACTCCTACTAATGCTTTGACTCCTGGTGTTATTGAAAGAAAGACTAGAGAGATTATGGAGATTATAAAAAAATATGATCCTTCTGTTCCATATACTATTAAACCCTCTTTTGACGGTTATGGTACTAAGCACGATGAGTTGAGAGGTGTTAAAGGTAATTTTGATAAACTTAATGATACTTATAAAAGATTAAAAATTTTACAGAAGGATTTCCCTAACTTGCATGTTGGTTTAGGTACTGTTATCTCTAAAAATAATTTAGATGTTATTAAACCTACTGTTGATTATGCTTTAAGTTTAGAACCTGATACTTATATCAATGAAGTTGCTGAAGAAAGAAGCGAGATGTTTAACACTTCCTCAATTACTCCCTCTGCTGAGGAATATAAGAAAGCTACTGATTATTTTTCTCAGGAAGTTTCTAAAAAAATAAAAAATAAATCAGGTTTATCTAGGATTACTCAGGCTTTCAGGTTAGTCTATTATGATCTTACTGTTGATATTCTTAAGACTAAATCTCAGGTTATTCCTTGTTATGCTAGTACTATCTCTGCTCATATTAATGCTAAAGGCCAAGTTTGGGCTTGTTCTATTCTAGCTTATGATAAGCCTATGGGTGATATCAGGAAAGCTGGTTATGATTTCTATAAAGTGTGGTATTCTAATCAGGCTGAAAAAGTTAGGAAATCTATTAGGAATAAAGAATGTGCATGTCCTATGGCTAATGCTGCTTACTATAATATGATGCTTCATCCTCCTTCTGTTTTTAAAGCTGTTAAATATTTCTTATTTCCTAACTCTTATAAGAGAACTAATTCTTTAGAGAATAGTAAAGTTGAAGATAAGAAAATTGATATTGCTATTGAGTCTAATTAATTTTTATTAAATTTTTTACTTATATTATTTTCATTAATGAATTCTTTGAAGATTATTTATATTAGTTTTTCTGTTCATTTCCATTTCAGGATTTTTTAATATAAAGCATATTAACTTATATTTTTCCTTGAAGTAAATTGTCTAAACTAACTCCAATTTTTTTCGCGACTACTTGTGGCTCCGCCACTTCCCCGACAAGACGACCATCGTCGCTGCCAAGATCGTCGTCACCAATAGCGCCAGACCTAACGTAGTCGTCAACACCCCAGACGTACAACAAACGCACTCCTTTAGTTGAAGGTAAAAATATTCCCATTGCATTTTTTTCAAATTTATAACCTGTTCTTTTTTCAACATTATCTATGTAATCTTTTGTTAATTGAACATCTCCTTCTGCTACACTTTCTTCCCAAAAATGTCTTCTTAAAATTGGTTGATCGTAAGGATTATTTCTTAATGCATTTGCTTGTTCAGGTGTTAATGTAAATCCATCACTTTTATAATATTGTTCCGAAGTAATAGGTAAATTTCTGCCTTCTAATTCAGTATTTTTATTTAGTCTATAAATTAATTGGTTTTCTGGTGAGAATCTTACTGCATCACTTTCAGGGTCTGGAATTACTGCTGTGCTTGTATGTGCATAAAAACTTCTATGCTTTTCAGCATTTGCTGTTTCTATTCTTCCTAAACGAGTTTGCATGAACCTTTTAGGAGATATTGGAAGTCTTGTATGATCAGTCCTGATAGGCGCTCCGTATTCTCTTCCTGTTATTAACTTATACATTTGCACATGATTTGAACCTTCAAATGTTCTGAAAAATTCTACATCGTAAGGTTGTGGTGCTTCTGGCGTAAAACTTAATGTTAATCTTGATTGTGTCATTTTATCCTCAAAATTAATAGTAAACAAAATTTTAAAAAGCTATCGATATTTAAACCACTACAAAGTAGCATTAGTTCTTCCCCATATCAGCTAAGAATCCGAATATTATTATCTGTACTCCTATCACAATTAATAGCATACTTAATATTGTTGATGGTAAATGTCCTATTTTTCCCTCTTTTAAGAATAATATTAACAGCCATAATCCTATAACAACTCCTATTGTAAATATTCCAAATCCTATCTTCCCGAAGAATGTTAATGGATCATAGTCTCTGTATATTCTTATTATGTTTATCCATGCTTTTATTGCATAATGTAATGAATTTTTGAATAATTTGCTCTCTCTTGTTTTTCTTGCCTCTATTGGAACTTCAGTTATCCTGAATCCCTGTCTTGCAGCTTTTATTATCTGTTCTTGTGTATATGTAAAAGTATTTATGAATTGTATCTCTTTAGCTACTTCAATAGTAAATGCCCTGAATCCAGTTGTTGAATCTGTTATTTTTGTTCTTGTCAGTTTGCTTATTACTTTTGAGAATATCACATTTCCTAATAATTTTGTATATTGGTTTTTATAACTTATCCTATCCTTAAATCTGCTTCCTAATACTAGATCATATCCTTCCTCTATTTTTTTTATCATTGATGGTATTGCCTTTGGATCATATTGTCCATCAGCATCTGTATGTACTATTATATCAGCTCCTTTTTTTATACAATTTTCAATTTCTGTCTGAAATGTAGCTATCAATCCTCTGTTTCTTTTATGAGATATTACATCTGCTCCATATTTTTTTGCTATCTCAATAGTCTTATCTGAAGAACCATCATCAACTACTTGCAATGTATACTTGTACTTTGTTCCTAACATAGAATTTTTTATCTCTTCTAGTGTTACCCCTATTGTTTGTTCTTCATTATATGCCGGTATTGTTATTATTATTTTTTTCATGTTATTTTGTAAAAGAAAAGTTTTCCTTTTATATCCTTTATGATTTTATAATCTAGTTTTTTTGTTGTTATTAAATAATCATAATTCTTTATATTTTCAATTTTATCTATTGTTATATCAGAATTCGTCCAGAAACCTATTATAGTATTTTTTCTTGGCATATCGCATAATATTAGATAATCATCTTTAGATATCTTCTCTCCGCAATTATCAATATCAATAAGTATTTTACCACTATAATTCTCTCCTATATATTTCCCTAATTTCATCTGCTCGCTGTTGTTCCAGTCATATGATACTTTTGCTGTTGCAGAGAATGCAAGTATTGTGCTTGTTATAAGGAATATTATCGTAAACATGACAGCTCTTTTTTTGAAAAAATCAATATTATACACTAATCCTAATATCAGGAATATTATTGCAAATAAGATAAATATAATCCATGAAAATGTCTCTTGTGCTATTCCTATTAGTGAATGAAAAGAATAACTTGCAACACCAAATAATGATAATGACTGGTTATTGAATGGTAACAATGGTGCTATGATTAATTGTGTTCCTATTAATAATATTATACTGAATATTATGCTTATTTTCAGGAATAATTTTTTGCTTATGTTTAGTTTTGTGTATGCTATGAATCCATTTAATAATATCAATAATATTGCTGGATCTAGATATCTTCCTATTGGCCTTCTTGTAAATAATTTAAAAGGTGTATCATAGAATATTCTTAGTGATGCTGATTCATTTGCTGCACAGATTATTAAAAATAGTATTGATATTGATGATATGAAAAGTAGAAGTTTGTAGTTCTGGTCTTCTATTTTATAGCTTAATGCATAGTATATTGAGAATATTACTCCAGTTGATAATATAAGGTATGCAAGATATAACACAAACCAATTGATGAATGGTAAGAATATTGACCCGCTGCTTGCTATTTCTGTGATTACAGGACTATACTGTCCGAATAATCCTTTTATCGTAAATCCATAATTTAGTCCATTTCTAACGAACCATGGGATTACTATCATTAATGATATTAAATAATGTGTTATTAGATTTTTGAACTTTAATTTTTTTCTATAGAAAATATATGTTATGAAGAAGACTGGCACTATGAATCCTGATACTATCCTTGTTAGAAATAATAATCCAAGTAATATCCCACTTATCATACTGTTCTTTGAACTGTTTTTTGTAAATGATTCATAAAAAAAGTATATGTACAATATGAATAATGGATAAAATAAGTTTTCTGCCATTAAATAAAAATTTGTATTGAACATTATTGGTGTTATCATTATTATTGAAGTTATTATTAAAGAATCTCTTTTTTCTAAGAATTTTCTTGCTAAATAATATAATGGTATTGCTGTAAAGCTCAATATAAGTATATTTAATAATTTCATGAAAAAATATATTAGGCCTGCATTTTGAAATATATATGTTAACGAAAGTATTATAGGATACAATGGCATTGGTGCATTCACCTGTATATTATGTATTGAATATTCCTGATTATTGTATAATGACCAGCCCAATTTTTCATATCCATATTCATCACCAAATACCGATGGACCTGTAATTAATAATGAGAATAGTATTTTTATTATTACAAGTATCAGATATAATATAAGTACTTTTTTTAATTCCCTGTCCATAGAATATTAGCTGTAAAAAGTATTAAAATACTTTCTATATCGGTTTTGTCAGCTCAACATTCGGATAATCTGTTCTTGTATTGTATATATAATCTTCAGATGTCAATTTGAGGTCATCAGGATAATTTACTTTCCATATTTTTATTGGTCCTATTAATCTTCCATTATAGAATGATAATGGTACGCTGTTTGAATCATCATATACTAAACTGAAATATTTTGATTGTTGGTTTAAGATATATAACCTTGCAAACAAGCTATTTCCTGTTTTCTTTGTCAATACAATACCACCACCTATCTGGTTCATTGTATTATCACTGTTTATTATAGGTATTATTCTTATGCATGCATCTAACTTATAATTATTGAATTCATAGTACTTATCAAAATATACACATTTTATAGACAGATCAAATCTTTGCCCCTGATATCCTAATACTGCAGTTGGTTGTTCTATTCTTTCTATTGTCTTTCCATCTTCTGAGATAGTGATTGGTATCATTATTGCAGCAATTCCTGATGCTCCTGCTGGAAGTATTTTACCTTCTATTATTAGATCCTCATCAAGTGCCTGTCCGCCAGTATATGTTAATATTGTATAATTTCTTTTTTCTTCTGTAAGTTGTTCATTTAATATGAATGTGCTTATGTATGAGTACCTGTCCTTGTTCTCATCGCTTCCTATTGAAGAGTATGCTGGATATTTTCCTATGTCATCTGATATCGCTAGGAAATAACTCACATTATGTGCTTTTAAAAATTTCAATGGTTCATTATCATTCTGTGCTGTAAGTACATATCTTGCTGTTAAGTAATTCCACCATCCGAAGAAGTTTCCCCCATCTGTTACTGTTGCTCTTTGGAATCCTTCCTGTAACCAGTATCCATAATCCCACCAGTGTATGAATCCTGCATCTTTAGGTGTATTATCTCTTACCCATTTTCCTGCATGCTGCCATTGCTGGTGATATCCAGGTCCGCTATAAGTTGATTGACCTATGCTCCTATCATAATTTGCAGATACTATTCCGGACATGAATGAAAAAGGACTGAATAATATTAATAATAATATTACTACTGCTGCAACTTTGTAATAAGTTTCATTTCTATTCCAGAAAAAGTCAAATATTGAGACTATTAATACAGCCACTAATATTGATGTTATGGTTGAGAATTCAAATAAGAATCTTATTGCTGATGTTGCTACAAATATGAATACTATGAACCATACTATAATGAATGTATAATTCTTGTCTATTTTTGAGATATTTTCAAAGTCATTATGTTTTTTGTAATACATATTTAAATATCCTATTATCACAAATGATCCAAAGAAGATTAATGATCCAAAGAATAGGAATTTAGCTATTCCACTCTCTCCATTCAATACTGAATTTGCTGATAGTCTTGAGAATATATATGCAGATATGAATAAAGAATATGCTATTGTTAATTTTTTTGCTGATCTTAATGATTTTACAGCATGATAGAATACTATTATTGATCCTATTATGAATGCATATACAAAAAATGTTCCGTATGCATCAAACCAGTCTGTTACATATGGTCTTTTATTTTCTGCTACAGTAAGTACCCATCTTGTTACTGAGAATGATTTGAATAATGTATGGCTTAATTCAGAGAATTTTGATATTATGAACTTTGGTCCTGCTATTACAAGTGATAATATTGCCCCTATTACTAATGATATTATAAAACTTGTAACTCCTTCAGGTGTTTTTGATAATATATTTTTATATTTTTCTCTGTATTTTTTTAGATAGTCTTTTTTGAATAGGAAATGGTTTACAGTGGCTACTAATAATGCCAGATAAGCTGTTCCTGTGCTTAATGAGAAGAATAATACAAACAATGCAACTCTTGATTTTACCTCAAGTATTACACTTGCTACTATTAACCATGATAAAAATGTATAATAATCATGTCTTGTAAATTTATTCAAGAATAATTCTATTATGCTGAACATTCCTATTATTACAAATATAAAACTTGATGATCCTGCTGTGAATAATGCTAGTCCTGTTATTATTCCTGCAAGAGCTCCAAATATTATATTATACTTTATTTTCTTTGATTGCCATGCTGCAACATAGAAATAAAATGCCATGAATATCAGCATCATTCCTAACATATCATGATCAGAACTTCCTGCCATGCTTCTGAATAGGAATGCTGGTATGACATTTATGATTATAGCAGCAACTAATCCTACTCTATAATTGAATAATCTTCTTAATAATAAGAATAGGAATATTGTCATTATTGCCATAGAGACAATTGGATAGATATTATTTACATATTCTAATGTTATTTCTGAATTAAAAATATTCAAGAATTTGTAAAGATAAGCTATAAAATATGATGTAAAAGTTCCTAAGTTTGAGATATCTGATCCGAATGGATAGCTTCTGAGCATGTCTTTTGCATATAATGTTCCATGTTCTGCTATCTCTCTTGCATATCTTAAGAATATTGTTGAATCTAATTCTAATGATATATATTTTCCTGTTGTTACATCTTTTAATAATTCAAGGTTTCGTGATCTTACATAAACACCAATATATACTATTATTGCTAGTAAGATATATTGCAGATAATTTATATTTTTCTTGAAGAAATTTTGTATCTTTTCTTTCCTGTTTTTTAGAACATTATTTTCCATTCTTAGAATATTAAAGGTGTAAGATAGACCTCTATTACTGCTCCTATGAATAATAACCCCAACGCTATGACTATCAGGATTGATACATCTGTCACAATTCTCTTGTATTTAAGCATTCTGTAATTGCTATTTACCAATGCCATAGAAATTATTCCGCCTGCTATTGCCCCTATGAAATATGCTCCGATTTCAAATACTCCATGTATCATATATCTCATTATTCCTGCTACAAATAAATTTAGATATATTGCTGCTTTTGTTAATCCTACATATTGTGCATAATCTGATAATGCATTTCTGAAATATGTCCCTACTGCTGCACTTATGACTGATGCATTCCATGCTAAGATAAATATTGCTCCAGCTCCAAAGAAGAACGCAAATATTAGGCAGAATATTAATACACGTATATTATTTCCAATTATTGAAAAAAATGTATCTAAGCTTACTGCACTTCCAGATACTACATTGCTGTTTATGTTCTCTATTGTTTTTATCTGTGAATTGAATAATTGTGCAACTGTTTCATCTGGTAATACTAGATAGAATAATGAAAATCCTACAACAAATCCTAAAAACAAGTATATCAAGAACTTTACTGCTTTCATATGTTCTTTCAGTATCCATAACTCTGTCCTGTAACTCATGTCTTCCTCTTCCTCATCTTTCAATGTGAAATACATCAATGGCATTACCATTACTACTGTTAAGAATACCATGACTAAGCTTGCCTCGTTCTTGAATACCCATAAGCTGAATAGTACTGATAATATTGAGAATCCTAATCCTATGAAGAATAGTTTTTGCGGATATTTTTTTGCTTTTAATGGGGTTATCAGATCTTCAAAAACCATAATACTTCATTCAGTTGTTTATTTATATATGTTTCCATGAAAATTTTTCTTTATCACAAAACTTATATATTATCTGAATTTAATTTATTCTAGGGTGATATGATGTTAATTATTGGTTGTTCTAATTCAAGAGATCTTGCTAAGAATATTTCTAAAAATCTTAAATGTGATTATTCTGATCTTTCTGTTAAGAAGTTTCCTGATGGTGAATTATATCTGAAATTTGAGACTGAATTAAAAAATCAGGATGTTGTTCTTGTACAATCATTGCATCCATCTGATGAAGCTTTATTAGAATTGATTTTTGCTATTCACACTGCTAAGGATTTAGGTGCTAAAAAAGTAAGAGTTGTTATTCCTTACCTAGCTTATATTCGTCAGGATAAGAGATTCAATCCTGGTGAGTGTGTTTCAAGTAAGATTGTTGGTTCTTTATTGAATGTTGCTGATGAGATTATTACTATTGATCCTCATCTTCATAGATTTAAGTCTTTGAATGAAGTTTTCAAGACTAAGGCTGTTAAGTTAAGTGCTAATGATCTTATCCAAGATTATATCTCTAAGAATTTCAAGGATCCTGTTATTATTGGTCCTGATGCTGAAAGTTACCAATGGGCTCAGAGTATTGCTAAAAAAATCAAAGCTTCAACTGCAATTCTTCAGAAAGATCGTATTAATTCTTATGAAGTTCATGTTAAACTTAATTCAGAGATTAATGTGAGAAATAAAGAGTTGATTATTATTGATGATATCATATCTACAGGTAAGACAATTTTAGAAGCTATTAAAGTTATTAAAAAAATGAAGCCTAAATCTATTACTGTTATTTCTATTCATGGTATTTTTGCAGACCCATCAACTTTAGATTTCATTAGAGAGTATTCAAATTCAATTATTACAACTAATACTATTAAGAATCCTTATTCAAAGATTGATGTTTCTAAATTGATTTCTGATAGTTTGAAATAAAGTTTATTTAGAGATTTTAGGATCTAATATTACTGTCTGATTGCTTTTTACTTGTACCAATTGTACTGTATCTTTGTATCCCTCTCTGCTTATTCTTAATGCATATATCCCAGGGTTTAGGTTTTTAAGGTTTAATATTTCAGCTCTTCCTCTGTATAGTTCATTTAAATAAATTTTAGCAGCTATTGGTGTTGTCCCTGTTGTTGGTTTTATTCTTAGATGTCCTTTTTGGGTATTCTTTTTTAGGTATATTTTTTCTGAGGTTTTTCCACCTTTAAGTTTTGTAACTTTTGTATAATCAAAATATGTATTGTGTGTGAGTTTTATGTTGTATTCTCCAGCCTCTAAATTTTTTATTTCTAATGGTGTTTTCCCTCTTACTATTCCATTTATGTATACTTTTGCTCCCTGTGGCGAAGAATCTATTTTATATGTAGATATTTGTTTTAGTTTTATGTTTTTATTTAATATCTCATTATCACCGATTTTTATTGTTTCATTATATGGAAAATAACCCTCTCTTACAAGTTTATAAGTATGATTTCCTGATGTTAAGCTTATTGCTGTGCTTGTTGATTTATGTGTCTCTTTTCCATCAATATAGACTTTAGCGCCATATGGTTCTGATTTTATGACTAATGTTCCAAGTGCAGCTGTTGTTACCATAGAAAGAAGGAGCATCATCATTAATAGTATGCCAAGTTTTTTTATTCTCATAATAGGCAATTAAGAAATTTAGATATTTAAGTTTAATACAATACTTATATTTATAATATATAATAAATCATTCAGAATTACCAAAATACTTATAAACAAAAGACTATCCAGTTAATTTATGAGTGCTGATATACTTGCTAAATTAAAAGAGTTAAAAAACGTTGCTTCTGAGACACAATATCAGTTAGAGAATTCAGGTGTTAGTATAACTAATATTCAAAAAGAACAATTATTTAATCATAATGTTAAAAATATTATCAATGCTATTGAAGGATTGTTAAGGAATGAGCCATCTGAAAGGCATTATTTGAGATTGCAGAAGGAATTCCCTGATTCTTATAATAATATTAGGAAATTAAAAGAGACACCTCAGGGTAAAATAACTCCTAATCTTGATAAGATCAAAGACATAATATCATTCTTCGAAGGTAAATATAGAGGAATATAATTCTTTTCACAACAAACATTATAAATGTTATCGTTTTTCTTTGAAAAATGTTACTCAAATTTTTAGCTCTTGCAGATTTTGTTGCAGTGTTCTCTCTTGTATTAGTTAATTATCTTCCTCATAATATGGTTATTATTATGGGTATTTACCTTATTCTTAAAGGATTGTTCTTTACTTTAATCAGTGGAGATTTTATAAGCATGCTTGATTTTGCCTGTGGTATTTATCATGTATTGACAGTATTTGGTTTTAGTTATTGGATTATTACTACTATTGTTGCCATTTATGTATTGCAGAAAGCTTTTATTAGTTTTATGAGTTAGGTTAACATCTTAAAAAATAGTATATTAAAAATTTTAAAAAGTTAATTATAATCATAGGTGGGTTAAATAAGTTATATGATTAATAATAAGATATGACAGATTTCAAAAAGTTTCTGGCAGATAATAAACCAATAATATGGGAAGAGATAAAAAAATATCTTCCAGATGATGGTCCTCATAATTTTGCAGAGGTTATTAGTGAATATCCAAGAAGGCAGGGAAAATATGGGAGGGGCGGTCTTATCTTATTGTCATATGGAGCATTTGGTGATGATTGTCTTAAAGCTGTAAAGACAGCAGCAGCTATGCAATTATCAGAAGACTGGCTTCTTATTCATGACGATATTATGGATGATTCAGAAGAAAGAAGGGGAAATCCGGCTCTTCATAGATTGTTCGGTGATGAACTTGCCATTAATGCTGGTGATTATCTTAATCTTCTGATGTGGAAAGTGTTGATTGATAATAAAAAAATTTTAGGGAATGAATTATCAGGCAGGGTAATGAGTGAATTCATAAGATTTTTAGATATTACATTAAGAGGACAGCATACTGAATCTTTTGTGATAAAAAATGTTGGTCTTAATGAACTTTCAGATAAAGTTTTTGAGGATATAGCTTATGGTAAATCTGCAGAATATACAATAGCTGGTCCTATGAGATTAGGAGCGATTATAGCTGGAGAGAGTGATGAAACATTGTTGCATTTGACAGAAGTAGGTATTCCTCTAGGTATAGGTTTTCAGATAAGAGACGATTTATTGAATATAAGTGGGAATGGTGCTGTATATGGTAAAGAGATTGGCGGGGATATTTATGAAGGTAAAAGGACTTTGTTGCTTATTCATCTGATTAATAATACAATTGGAGAAGAACATGATAGGATAGTTGATATAATGAAAAAATCTAGAAAAGAGAAGACAGTTGATGAAGTAAGATATGTTATTGGATTAATGAAAGAAAAAGGTTCAATAGGATATGCAGAAAATAGAGCTCAAGTATATGCTGATGAAGCACGTAATAAATTCAATAGATATTTCCCTAATATAAAAGATAAAGACATATTTGAGGCTGCAATTGATTTCTTTACTATGAAAAGGGATTTATAAAATTTATTTAAATTATTTTTCCACAATTTCAACTTCTTTTATTTCATATATTCCTGTATTTTTTTCAGACATTTTCTTTTCTGCTTTTTTTATTATTATTTTTCTTTTGAATATTGGCCCATCTAATACAAAACTCTCTGCCTCTCCTCCCTCAAATGCCACATTTATTCCATATTTTTTGCTTATCTTTACTAATTCATCTACATCTTTTAATGTTAATTTTCTTCCCAGCCAGCTCTCATCTAATCCATCTGCTGCTATACTGCTGACAATTACCTCAAATCCTTCATTCAGTAATTCTCTGAATTCTGCTTCCTGTTTTTTATGCCATAATGGTGCAAATACTTTTAATCCTAGTTCATCTCCTATTTTTTCTATCCTGTCTCTTTGATAGCTTGAAAATAATGCTCCAGAGACTACTCCTTCAATTCTATATTCTTCTTTAGCTCTTATTAACGCATTACGTAAATCTCTTAACTCCTCTTCCTTCTCCCCTTCTGTCTCTTGTAATATTATTGGTATCCCCATTGCATCTGCTTGTTCTTTTACATAAGTTATATTTGGTGTATGGAACATGTAAGAATCTTTGTTTTTGCTTATCATTGATATTAGACATTCTATTGAATAATTCTGTCTTATCATTATCCACATTGCATAGCAGCTGTCTTTTCCTGAACTGAATAATGCTCCTAATTTTACATTTGGTTTTTCATAATATTGTTTTAGATAATCAGATTTATTTTTATAAGTTTTTGATAGTTTATCTACTGCTTTAAGAAAATTACTTCCATACTGTGTTGCTACTTTTTTTCTATAAGCGATTTCTTTATTTAGATTCATATCATTAGCAATATCTCTTAATATGAATTTATCATGTTCATCTGTTAATTTATATTTGGCATTTATGCTTAATGTATATTCAATTAATTCTTTATCCAGATATGGCACTCTTAATTCTACACTATTATACATTGTTATAACATCATCTCTATACAGATCTCTCTCATAGATGTGCATCAATCCAGATAGGCACTCTTTATTCAGGTCTCCTGTTTCTTTATATCTTTTATATCCTCCAAAGACTTGTTCACTTCCTAATCCTGATAATATCACTTTAACTCCATCTTCTGAAGCTTTTTTTGTTGCGAAATAGAACGGTAATGCTACACTTACTTTTGTCACCTCTGTTGATTCTATTAATGGGACTATTATAGGCAATGTTTTTTCTACTTCTTTGAGATTTACTTTTACTATTTCTAATTCTAAGTCTAATTCTTCAGCTAACTTTTTTGCATATTGAAGGTCTTTTGGTTCATTAAAGTTTTCATCTTCCATTATAGAAAAATAACATTTAAAATCAACTCCTAACTCTTTTAAAACTATTGCTATAAAACTGGAATCTACACCTCCTGATAATAATAATCCGAATTTTACATCAGGTATTCTTTTTGATATAGCATTTATCAATAACCCTTTTACTTTTTTCTTTATCTCTTCATATTCTTCTTTATTTTCTTTTAATCTAAAAAATTCCCTTTGTATTTTTTCTATTTTATTTTCTTTTATATTATATTTTATTATAGTTCTTGGGTTTAATTCTTCTATATTTTTATATCCTGGTTTTTCTAGTGCTTTTCTCTCTGATGCGAATGCAAATCCTTCTGTTGATGGCATTGTATACCATAATGGTTTTACACCAAATATGTCTCTGAATAGATAGATTTCATTATCAAGCCAGTATGCACATGCATAATCACCATCTAATTCTTCTATTTTTTTTATTCCATTTTTATCTACTAACTTTAATATTAATTCTGAATCATTATCACATTTTATCTCATATTGTTCAGCCAGTTCTTTCCAGTTATATATTTCAGAATTTGCAGCAATTATTCCTTTTCCTTTTATTGGTTGTATTATATGGTTTACAACTGCATGTAAGCAATGTCCTATGAAAGATTTTCCTTCTAATTTTTTATTTTGTATTATTGTTTTCCCATCTGTGAATGCAGAACCGTCTTTTCCTCTATAGTTTATACTGTTTAATCCTTCTATTACATTCTTTCCAGCATTGCTGTTGTTTATTATCCCAATTATTCCGCACATAGATTTTTATATACACAAAACATTTATAAATCATACATCGAATATTTAGTATATGGGTAAGGATCAAATTAAGAGATATTCTCTGCTGTTTAGTCTTATAATAGTTTTATACATTACATACCTGATTATCCAGCCATTTATTCCAGCTCTTATTTGTGGTTTTATTTTTGCCTACTTATTCTATCCTATTTACAAAAAGTTGAATAAAACAATTCCTCATAAGACTTTCAATGCTGTAATGGTTGTTATATTGATTATTTTGATAATTATTGTCCCTTTGGCGCTGATTGCTACAAACCTAGCTATAGAGACTTTCAATCTTTATAATTCAGGGATTATCAATTCAGACGCAATCAACTCTTATATTGGCGGTAATGATTTTATTACAAATAATTATTCTAAGTTAGTTGCTGAAACATCAGCTATTGCTTCTAATTTTATAAAATCTATTCCAACTAAACTTATTGATTTCTTGATAATATTATATACAACATTTACATTATTATTATACGGAGATAGTATTGTTAAAAAGATTAAGAGTTTCCTTCCTGTTAAAGATAAAGATGCTCTTCTGAATCATGTTGGTGACACAACTTTCGCTATTGTTTATGGGTTATTTGTTACTGCAGCTATTATGTTTGTTATTTCACTGATAACTTTCAAGATAATTGGTGTTAATCCTGCTTTCTTTTTATCTATATTGATAGGAATTCTAGCTCTTATCCCGTTGCTTGGCTCTTCAGTAGTTTTAATTCCTCTTGGAATAATACATTTCTTGAGAGGCAATACTTATACTGTTGCAGGCATTATAATACTTGGGGTAATACTTGTCCTTATTGAGAATTTAGTTAAAGCAAAGATTATAGGTGATAAAGCTAAACTCCATCCTCTGGTTGTTATTGTAGGTATTTTTGGGGGTATCAAATTATTTGGTTTTATTGGTTTTATTGCTGGTCCAGTATTATTATCTGCTCTGATTATAATAATTAAAGAATACTACCCGGAGCTTGAGAATGAAGCTTAAGGCTAAAATACTGAATATTGCTACTAAAGGACCATATATTGCTATCTTGAATAAGGTTACAGCAGCTAAACTGAATATTGAACCATTAGATAGGATTAAGATTAGAGATGGTTCTAAAAAAGAATTAGTTGTTGCAGTAGATTTTTCTTATGGTAAAAAAGAAATTGCAGAAAATGAGATTGGTTTATTCCTTGATGTCTCAGATATTCTTGGTATTAGAGATAATGAATTAGTAAATGCCTCTATCATACCTAAGCCTGTATCTCTTGAATTTATTAAAAAAAAACTTGATGGTCATGAATTATCTAAAGATGAGATGGATAAGATAATTAAGGATATTGTTAATAATGAATTGACTGAGATTGAATCAACTTATTTTGTCTCTGGATGTTATATCCATAAATTATCTCTTGATGAAGCAGCCTATCTTACTGAAGCTATCCTGAATAATGGGGGAAGACTGAATTTTTCTGGAAAAACGGTTGTAGATAAACACAGCGTGGGAGGATTGCCTGCTAATAGGACTACTATGGTTATTACCCCTATTATTGCTGCTGCTGGTTTTTATATGCCTAAGACTTCTACTAGGTCTATCACATCTCCTGCTGGTACTTCTGATGTCATGGAAGTTCTTGCTCCTGTATCGCATTCTAAAGAAAAGATTATGGATATTGTTAAAAAAACTAATGCTTGTATGGTGTGGGGTGGCACTATGGATCTTGCTTCAGCTGATGATAAATTGATAAAACTTGAACGTCCTTTGAATCTTGATCCTGAGGGTATTATGCTTGCCTCTATTCTTGCTAAGAAAGCCTCTGCTGGAGCCTCTCATGTTATAATTGATATTCCTGTTGGTCCTGAAGCTAAGATTAAAGAGATAAAGAAAGCTAAAGATCTTGCTAAGAAATTTATTGTTCTTGGTAGAAGATTAAATATGAATATCAAAGTTTTATTGACAGACGGTTCTCAGCCTGTTGGTAATGGTGTTGGTCCCGCATTAGAAGCTCGTGATGTTCTCTCTGTTCTTGAAGGCCATGGTCCTGTTGATTTAAGAGACAAATCTTTGTACATGGCTTCTATGATCTTAGAGATGGCTGGTGTCCCTAATTCTTATAATAAAGCTAAGAACATTCTTGATTCTGGTCTTGCTCTTCATAAGATGAAAGATATTATCAAAGCTCAGGGTGGTAATCCTAAAGTCTCTTCTTCAGATATTTGACAAAGGTTCTGGTCTTTATTTGCATAAGAAATTAAATGATAAAGTATCAGTTGGAGATCCTCTTATTACTATTTACGCTGATAATATTAAAAAATTAGAATATGCTAAAAGTTTTAATTTATCTAAAGTATTTAATTTTAGTTCTAGAGAAAAGATTTTGATTAAGAATTAAATTTTCAGTTCTTTTATCTCTTTTACTATTCTATTTAATGCTGTTTTAAGATCTATCAAAAAATAAAACATTATAAGAAGAAAAACTAGTGTGAATATGATTAAAATGACTAATTGTAAAAAATTTGATATATCCACCTGTCTTGATAATATTGCAAAGATTAATCCTATAAGATAAGTAAATATGATTACTAAGCATGTATTAAAATATTGTAAGTTTTTATTGTATTCTAGATCTAAAAGATTTTTCTTTAAGTTATCGCTTATATTCATTAATCATCACCAAATGCTACAGCCATTAATATTGGTCCTAATATTAACAATATAGCTGATATAACAGCCAAGAACCATATCTCACTGATAAATGATGGGATTAAAAAAGCTGCGCCTAGGACTATAGAGACTATCCCAGAAGTCAATAACATTTTCTTTTGTCTTATTTTCATAATGAATAATAAAGAAATGAACTTTATAAGTCTTATGTAGATTTTTTCGTAAATTTTACAAAAAATTAGTTAATTATTTATCTTTGAGATTTTGATTAAGAATTAGATTTTCAGTTCTTTTATCTGGCTTATTACTTTTTTCATAGAATCTTTTATAAGAACAAGAAATACTAATAAAACGAATATTAATATTAAAGAGATTATAGTAACAATTGATAATTGGATATTATTTTTTACATCTATTTGTTTTGTGACAAACGCAATAACCAAACCTATGATATAAGTGAATAATATTACTATTGTAGTATTAAAATATTGTAAGTTTTTGTTATATTCTAAATCCAGCAAATTCTTTTTTATATTATAATTTAAATTCATGTTAATCACCAAAAGCTATTGCTATTAATATAAGCCCAGCAACTACTAATACAGTAGAGAATGCTGCAATATAGTATGAAGCTTTTAAAAATGATGGTATCATAAACATTATTCCAGCAACAGTAGAAAATACACCAGCTAATAACAATAAACTCTTCTTTTTTGAAACCATGATATTATACTATATTTAGAATTTATAAGTCTTATGCAGTTTTTTCCGTAAATATTTCAAGATTAGTTCAATATTTTATAAAACACATCAAATATCTCTTCATTTGTTCCTACACTGTAAAAATCAGCTCCTACTTCTGAACACATATTTATAATATTATTATTATGTTGTTCTAATTTTTCATAATATTTTTTCCTTAAGTATGGATCTATGAATGTTTTCATTCTTGCATCTGACTCTAAATCTATTAAATTGTAATCTCCCTCTATATTCATATTCTTCTCTATTCCATCTAATACTTGTATTAATTTTATTTTATTTTTTTTATACCTGTGTAATACATTATTTAATTGTTCTAAATCATAGAAGAAGTCTGATATTATTATTACTAATGCTCTTGAATTTATCAATGACTGGTATTTTATTAATGAACTCTCAAAGTTTGTTAATCCTATTGGTTTCTTAGTATTCAGATATTCTAACATTCTTGCAAGTTGTCTCCCTCCTTTTTTTGGCCTGAATACATCTAGTTTATCATCAAATGTGCTTAATACAAATTTTTCATTATTCCCCATTGCTATATATGCAAATCCTAATCCTATCATTGATGCATACTCATATTTTTTTATTTTTGTTCCAAAATCCATGCTTGCTGAATAATCTAAGATTATATGCACTGTTAAATTTCTATCTTCTTCGTATCTTTTCACATATAATTTTTCTGTTTTTGCATATAATCTCCAGTCTATATGCTTGAAATCATCTCCTTGTGAATAATTTGCATAATCGCTGAATATTAATCCTGATCCTGTGAATTCTGATCTTCTCTCTCCTGTAAAACTAGAAGTTACTCTTTTCTTGATTACTAAGTTGAACTTATCTAACTGTCTTAGAAAATCTGTATTTATCATATGATTATTTTGTTTTTTTATTTAATAAAGTTAACTATAATTTAATCCTTATCTTATTTTTCAAAACATCAAAAAAAAGTAAGTCATTTTTTTCGAATTTTTTCGCGGTATTTAATATTTGCAACACAATAATTATTTTCATCAAAATCATTGATAAAATCACAAACAGAAATATTATTTTTTGCAATAGCAAAATCTTTTATGCACATATCCTTAACTAAATCTCTACTAATCAAATAACAAATAGAGAGATTATTAGTTGAAATTGCAAAATCAGCTATACACCCATTCTTTCCAGCTAAAATATCCATGCCGGATTCACCTATAGAACTGCAGTCTGAAACACTCTTTCTAGAGTGCAAATATTCCGCAGAATTTGCAGCCAAGCATTCTGCATCATTACCACATTTAGTTATAATATTCAAAGTTGGCTCCAAAAGAATTGGATTACTGAGAGTAACAAAAGATGAGTCTTCTCTTCTAAGCTTAGTATAGTTTTTAATTCTAGTTCCAAATTCATTTATATACAAAGTATCACTGTGGCCAATTTTTGGAGAGATTTTAAAGCCAAAACGAAATTCTCCTTTTTCATTCGTCAGTGTATCATATTTGATATCTCCATGAATGCCATCAGGAAATGGAGGTATCGGCAAATTATACGAAATAATTCTTTCTACAGGCACACCAAAGACTGGTTGTTTTGTTAATGAATCCAAAATAATTCCACTAACTGGAGGATTATATTTAACAAATAAACCAAAGAAAATTAATATAACAAATAATATAATAATTAAAATTTTTATTTTTTTATACATCTTATTCCTAATATTTATTTAATAATCTCATTTCTTCAATAATTTAAGTATTATATCATCTTCTGTCATGTTTTGTCTTTCAGCTTCAAAACTTGGTATTATCCTATGTCTTAATACTGGCAATGCCATTGAATTTATATCATCTTTGCTTACATATTTTCTTCCGCTCATTAATGCTTTTGCTTTTCCTGCCATTATTAGTGCTATGCTTGCTCTTGGACTTGCCCCGTATTCTATTAAGTCTTTTTTATTTCTTGTGCTTGCAACTAATTCTACTGCATATTTTTTTATATCATTTGCTATTGGCATTTGTTTTACCATTGATTGTAAATGTAATAGGTCATTTTTATCAAATATTTTCTTTAATTTTATTTCTTCAGGAACTTCCTCACTATATTTACCTGCTATCTCTATCTCTTCATCTAATTTCGGATATCCTACTTTTATTTTAAATAAAAACCTATCAACTTGTGCCTCTGATAATACAAATGTATTATGATTTAATCCTGTAGCTCCATATCCTCCTATATAATTATGTAATCCAGGAACAGTTAAACCAAAAGCTAAGCCATCATATGCTGAATAATCTAATTTTTCTACTCTATCATAGATAACTCCCTCTTGGACTAATTTTTTTAAGTAATTTAATATTGATCTTGCTTCAGTTATTCTTGTAATAAATTCATTTTGTATGCATTTAACTATTTGTTGTGAACTATTGCTGTTTCCTGTTTCATAATAATTCCAGACAGCATCATGACTTATATTTATTTTTTCTCCTATTTCAGTTATTGAAAGACCACATAATACTGCACTATGTCTTACGTCTAAAGGATTTATTGTTTCTAGGTTTGTATTTTCTCTTAATACTATTTCATCTTCAAGTCCTTTTAACATTAATTTAAACATATCTAAAGAAATATTCTCTCTCCCTTGCTTTATTGATTTATATCCACAATACCAATCTCTTGATAATAAGTCTCTTCTGTTTTTATATGTGTGGAATGAGTTTATTCCTAATAAATCAACAAGTTTCAATACCATTTCTCTAGGTGCTGGAATTACTCTGAATGGAGAATATTTTCCACTTTTAGCCTGCTCTAACCAATAAGTTCTTGTTTCATCATCTAACCAACCTATTTTTAGTAAATAATTCAAAAAGTCTTCTCCTTGTATTTTTATTACATAATCTTTTCCATTATATCTATTCTTCTCAGAAAACCATGATATTATTCCCTCTTTTAATAACATATAAGATAATAGATTAATACTGTTTTTATTAGCTTGTGAAAATCTTATTCTATTATCTCTTATACATCCTTCTAGACAAATGAACGTTTTCAAGAATTCTCTTCTTAATTCAGCAGGCAATTCTATAATCCATGAAGGAATTCCTCCTGTTTTATGTCCTTCCTCTTTTAGTCCAAATCTTAGGCACATATATTTTACAAATGGTCTTGAACTTTTGCTTGTATACCTGCATCCCGTTTTATCTTTAGATATATAACTAACACCAACTCCTACTTTATTATTTAATATATTTACAAATCTATCAAATGCTTTAGGATAATTCTTTTGAGCAACAAATATAGAACCTACACTGCTTCCATCGCCCAAAATAAATGCTAATAAAAATGTAATATCTTCATCTACATTAAATCTTTTTATTGATATAGGCCTTAATGAGTCTATAAAGTCAGTTGGTTCATTTATTATAATTCTTTTTTTAATAAAATAAGATGTTAGTTTTTCTCTTATAATTATATTTTCCGTTGGTCTTCTTAAGAATCTTATTAATTGCCAATATTCATTTTTTTCTAATCCTATTTCTTTTGCTATTTCTTTTATTTCAAGTTTGTTTATTATTCTTATATTATCAAATTCTGTTCCAGTTTCTAATTTTGTATAATCTATGAAGTTATTTGTTAATTCCTTTAGTTTTAAATAGTCTTCATAATATATAACTTTATAATTTCTTTCTAATTCTTTTAAAACTTCCAGATGTGTCATTAATTCTGTTTTTGATTTTTCATCATCTAATTTTGATATAGAAACTAAGTAATCACCCTCAACTAGTTCCGCTGCTTTTTTCCATTTTATCTCTCCTTTTTCATTAACTAAGAAAGGATGGTTTTTTGTTACTTTTATCTCTCTTCCTATTCTTGTCTTTAATGTTATTACTTCATCATTACATGGAATAATATAGAAAGAACATTCGCTTTTTTCCAATTTACCATATTCATTTAAAGAATAAGTATAAGAATCAGGTAATTTATATAAATTAAAATTTCCTTCTTTAGTCGGCTGTATATTATTCTTTATAGTATAATCTAATAACTCCTGTCCAGTTCTTAATTGTCCATTTATAAAAACATCTTGGTCTAATGTTAGACTTCCCTCCATCTCAATTGGATTCATCGTAGCTAATACAAAGAATGGTTCCTCTAATTTATATGTTGAATTTCCTATTGTCACCTGTTTTTCCTGCATTGCTTCTAATATTGCTGAATGTGTTTTTGGAGTAGCACGATTTACCTCATCTACTAATACTACATTTGCAAATATTGGTCCTGGCTGGAATTTGAATTCTTTTTTTCCTTTGCTCTCATCAATTATGTAAGTTCCTGTAATATCACTTGGTAATAGATCTGGTGTTCCCTGTATTCTGCTGAATCTTAGATCTAAAATGTTAGAAACTGTTTTTACTAGTAATGTTTTAGCTAATCCTGGATAGCCTTCCAATAGTGCATGTCCATTGCATAATACAGCTATCTGCATCTGTTCTATTACATCTTCCTGTCCTATTACTACTTTTGCTACTTCTGTAGTGACTAATTTGAATCTTTTATGTATCTCTTCAACGCTTACCATTTATTTTTCACCTGTTTATCTTCTCAAAATAATCTTTTACTACTTGCTGATTTTGTTTTGCTACTTTTTCATTATAGCTTACGTCATAACTTGTATATATCTCTTTTGGAAAATCTGGCGGTGTAAAGCTTTCAGCCTGCACCTGTCTGATATCTGATGGATCTGTCTCGCTTAGTAATGGATTTATTGTTAGTTTTATATTTTCTTTCTTGAATCTAGCTATGGAATTATTTCCTAATATATCACTTAGATTTCCTTCAGTGACACTTATGTTCATATATACTGCTTCTTGTACATTGCCTCTTAGTCCTATCTCATTTATTGGTTCTATTATTATCTGCTGTATCTCTCCTTTAAAATCTACATTTATGTAAGATAAGAATAATATTGAAAAAGAAAGCCCTCCAAGTATTAATACTCTTAATATTAAACTTTTATTATCTATGAAATTTGATGTTTTTACATCTCTCATTTTTTTTAATACATCATCTTTTAATTCATCTATTATGGGATTTGTCTTGTTTACATTATCTGCTACTGTTCTTAGTTGTTCCTTTAATGATGGTGTTTTCTCTTCTACCTCTAAATATTTATTTATTCTATGTTTTTTTATGATATGATAAGTAAAATAGATTATAGAGATTATTAATGAGTATTTCCATTCTATTCCTAAAAAATTAGATATTAATAACGATGTTAAAAATAATATTAATGAATTTAATAATGAATTCCCTATATCTAATAATAGAAAAAAATTCTTTATTTCACCTAATGCTTTTTCAACAATCTGCATTTCCAGCCCTCAGACAGCTTACCTCTTTTTTTAATCTGTCTATATCTTTTTCAAGATTATCAATCTTCTCGTTTTTGCTTTTAAGGTCATCTTTTGCAGTATCTAGTTCTATTAATGTATCATCTAATTTTTGTTTAGTAACTTGTAAATCTTTTTTCAGGTCACTGTTTTCTTCCTCAAGTGCGTTCTTTTTTTTCTCTACATCAGTGTACTGGTTGGATAATTTTTGTTCTCTTAATGATTTTAATGTCAGATCTTCTTTGGTTTTATTCAGTAAACTCTCTGTTCCTGATAATTGCTGGAATGTGCTGTTTAATTCATTTAATTTTTCAGTATATCTGTTGTTTATATCCTTGAAATTATTCTGGTAGACAAATGTTAATGATACTGTGATTGCAGCTATTAATACTATAAGTATGAACAGTTTCGCGTTTGCATTTTCTTGTATGAATCCCATATTATTTTCTATTGATTTTTATATATTTTAAGTCTTCTGTATATTATTTCAGCAACATATACTAGTAACGTTGATAATATTAGTATCCAGCTATAGCTGCTTTTTGTTACTATCTCCCTCTTTGATTTTGTCTTTATAAATTCTGCTATCTGTTCAGCATCTGTATCCTTGAATATTTTTCCATTTGTTGAGATTATTACATTTTGGAAATACTCATTGTTTCCTATATCTTCATATTCTATAGGATAATTTGCTGCGAATACTGCTCCTTGTAATGTATTGAATCCTATGTTATCAACTCTTGCTATGGCTCTATAAAGTTCATCATCTATTTTATAGAAAACATATTTATCTGATGTTGGCTGTTGTTTTGATTTTATCAATATCTCAATATCTTGATTTACTCTCCCATCGTTTATAGCTATGAAATTATCATTATTTCTTTCAGGATCTCCTATTATCCAGTTTATTGTTCTAGTAAATAATAACGAATTGTCTTTGTTTAATAATTCAAATCCATATGTTCCATAATCTGTTGTCAATGCAGCCACTCTTCCAAGTCCATATCTCCCGACAGTAAGTACAGGATCTCCTATATCTGTTGTTATCAATAGTCTTGAGCTTGTTTTTGGTGCTGCCTGGTTGAATCCATAAATATTTGCTTTTAATTTCAGTCCATCTGTTATGAAATGATTCTTGTTAAAGACATATAATGGGAATATTTTTTTATTTCCAGAGCTTTCTGCATCTCCGAATAATAATTTTATTCCCTGACCCTCTTCAGGTTCAAAGTATGTTCCTCCTGTTGTATCTGCTGCATATTTCATTAATTGTTTATATGTATCATCCCCGACACCTATAGAATATATCCTTATTCCTTTAGTAGCAGCTAGTTTGAATGCATTTTTGCTTTCATCTTCATGCTGTGTCTTTCCATCTGAGATAAAGATTATATTCTTGCTCCCACCACTGTTCTGCAGCATTTCTACTGCCTTTAGTATTCCTTCCTCTATGTAAGTATCTCCTCCATATTTTAATTTTGCAATATTATCTTCTAGATTTTTTTCTTGTGATAATAATACTATATCCTGTATTGTATAAGCTTTATCATTGAATGCTACTGCTCCTACATAATTTGTTAAACTTAGGTCTTTTATCATGTTTATTGCTATTGTTTTCTCTACATCTGTTTTTAATGAACTCCCAAAATAATGTCCTGTGCTTCCAGATACATCTATGACAAAAATTACACTTGTCTCACCTTTTTTTCTTCCTGCTTTTGCTATATGTACAGGGAGTAATTGTTCAAATCTTGATCCTTTGTAATTTCCTGAATCATATGATTTATCCCCGCCTATAACTAGCATTCCATTCCCTTCCGCTATATAACTTCCAAGTATGTTTGTCTTCTCATTTAGTGCTGTTGCATCTTTATTATCTATTATCACACCAGTGTAATCATTTATTTTCTCATCTATCTCTGTTATTATATTAAGTTCATATAATGGATCAAGCAAAGTGATAAGATCCTTATTTCCTCCATATATTCCCAGTTTTGGTTTTGGCACTACTTTTACTGTTTTATAATAAATATTATTTTGTGTGAAATAATCATCTTGTATTATCTTTGCTGTTATCCTATGATATCCATTATCAAATGACTGTGTGAATTTTATCTCATTCTCATCTGTTGTTTTGTCTATTATTTTTCTCCCATCAACCTCTACTGTCAGATATACTTTTCTTTTTTCTGTCTGTTGTATTTTTACTATGAATACATTTTCAGCTTTAGAAACAGTTTTCTCGCTTCCTGTTATTTTTACAGAAGCATCATAATATTTTGGTTTTAGTTCTAGTGAACTTATTGTTGAATTATAATTTATTGCTGCTAAAGCAACATCACCAAGATCAGCTCCAATATTATTGTTTCCATCAGTAAATAACAAGATATTATCATTCTTCCTTAGATTTGCTAATATGCTGTCACCAAGATTTGTCTCTTCTCCTGTGGCTATATATTCAATATCTGTAGGTATTCTTTTCTCCAGATCTTCTTTTAATTTTATTAGATTGCTTGTTTCATAGAGCTGCATTGATGATGAATTATCTATTAATATTTTTACTTTTGGATCTCCAGACACTAGTTTATTATCATCTTTGTATGGTGAAGCTAAAGCTGTTATTAATAATATTATAATTATTATCCTGCTAAAAAGTATTATTTTTCTTCTATTATTAAGATTTTTTCTGTATTCTTTTTCTTTGCTTAGTTGTATTAAATCCTTGTTTATATAATAGATAATATATAGAAGAATTCAAACATGATTAATAATAGGCAGATTATGATTCCATAAATGCTTATCTTATAATCAACATCACTTTTTATTTTTTCTAAATTTCCTGTTGTATATTCTTTTACATCTGTAGATTTATAATTCAGGTCTGATTCTCTCTCATTTAATAAGTTGACAGCAACTCTTTTGTTTCCTATATTGAAATATCCTGTCTTGTCCATTATAAAATTTTCATTTCCATATTGTAGTATACTTCCAGTTCTTAGATTGATCTCATTTAGTTCTGTCCTTCCTGCTGAATAATATAATAAGTTTATCCAGAATATAGGATAATTTGGATTTAATGTAAAATCGCTCTCGCTCTCTAATATTCCATAATATAATATTTTTCCATCTTCTGTTTCATATAATGTCATTATGCTTTTATTATTAACAGAAGCAACATTTAATTCATTATCAATATTTTTTAGTTTATAGAATTTTGTTATCTCTCCAAAGTCTATATCTTTTGTGAATCTTGTTATATAATTGAGTGATATTATTCCTCCATTTGTATTATTCATTACTTCAGGTATTATTCCTTCATAGTTTATTTTTTCCATTCCTGGCTGTGCCATGACTATTATCATCTTTCCCTTCTTTGTTTTTATATCTTTAAAAGTTCCTGGAAGTACTTTGTCTTTATTGATCTGGCTTATTATATATACATCATAATTATTTTCAGGTATTATTGGTGGTGCTGTTATTGATAATTCAACATCAGGTATAGAATTGAGTGCTGCCTCAACAAATTTGGGGTTTCCATTTGTGATTAATAATACTTTTATTTTTTCACCAAATGGTCTTGCTATATATACAGTATTATCTGCTGAAAGATCATCTTCATTATTTATTTTTATCTCAGTCCCATTTCCCTCTAAGTTTAATACTAAAGACTCTGTATTTCCAGGACCAATATTAATTTCTGATACTTTTTTATCTATTGATAATTTAATATTTTCAGTTTTGTCATTATAGTTTTTTATGTATATATTCGCAGAATTGTCAGTTAATGCCATATTTACTATTCCAATATTATTTGCAATACCATTTTTTGTATCTATGAAATCTACAGTTATTCCCTTGCTCTCTATGACATTTCTTGCTAATTGCGGGTTTATTCCTTTATTGTTTACAAAGTCACTTAGTAAGACTATTCTCCCTTTATTATCTCCCAATATCTCTCCTGCTAAGGTTATTGCTCCTCCTACATCACTTGTATCATCAGTTGGTTGTACTCTATCTAAAGTTCTTAGAAGTTCATCTCTTCCGACATTGTTTAATAAAAGTACAGGTGTTGATTTTAATAATATCAATGAATTTTTTGTTGTTGATAATTCTTTTATTTTTTCTTTAGAGAATTCAAATCTTGTTTTTCCATCATGTATTGTTTTAGAACTTGCGCTTGCATCAAGTATGAATACTATATTATTTGAGATTACATCTTTATTTATTATAAATAAAGGATCAGCAGCACTGAATGCTAATATGAATAGTACTAATAGTTGTATTAAGAACAATATATTTTTTTCAAGATATCTGAATAGATTATTTTTGCTTTTTGTCTTATTCTCGCTGAAGAAGAACATTAATGATGGGACTTTGAGATTTTGCGGTTTAGGTTTTATTAGATACGATATTATGAATGGTATCAATGTCAAGAAAGATAATAATCCTAATAAATTTCCAAACTGTAAATCCATATATTATTCTTATTTTATAGCTTTTTAAAGTTTATTACTGGAATTTAATACTTAAGGTCTCCCTCTCCCCATTTCATTGGTCTTTTCTCATATAGATGTTCGCATTTTATTCTTGTATCTACATTTATCTCATATCCAAGGTTTATAGCATATGTAAATATATCGTCCATTCCTTCTTTATTATTTTCATACCTAAATTTTATTTTTTCTAGTACGCTTCTATGTATTTTTATAGAATATAACGCCACGAGCAGGACTTTCAATACCTTTAAGTTTTTGGCAAAGCTTTTCCTAAAAGGTTTATTTGAACCTGCAGGTCCTTTCAGACACCGGTTATATTTCAAACCCTTATAGAATAAAAGTTTGTTTCAAGACCGGCGCTCTACCAGATTAAGCGATCGTGGCTTAGGATTTAGAATTAGTATTATCCTTTTAAATTTAACTAAATCATTATTGGTATATCATTCTTTATCTCATAATCTTTTTTGCACTTATTACATCTTATGATATCTTTTTTCTTCTCATATTTGACATTTCCCTTGCATTTGGGGCAAGCTAATATTTCTAATAATTCTTTTTTTATCATCTAGTATATCCCTATTAGATAATATCCTAATTTTTCTCCTGCTTTTATCAATGTATTAGAATCTATTCCCTGCACTATTATGCAATCGTTTTCGCTATAGACTTTTGTTTCATTTGCCAGCTTCATATAGATTACTGCATCTACTGGTGAGACATTCTTGCATGTGATCTTTGGAGTTTTTGTGTCTTCCCTTGTTGTATAAGCATTTTTTAATGGTATCTGGTAAAGGCTATAATCAGCTGTCCCTAATATTGCCTCAAAAGCAGCTCCTGCTATTATGACATTATTGTCTGTTTGTTTATTTATCTCTATATCCCTTGTGACATAGACGTTTCTGACACCTTTTGGTCTGTTTATCTTATCAAGTAAATTATCTTCAAGATAGATATTCTTTAACTCTTCTGGTTTGTTTCTGAAATGATATATGTATTCTATATTTCCTTTTTCAACATGTGCGCTATAGATTGTCACATTCCCTATTTTTGATACATCTATTCTGTAATCCCCTTTCTTTCCTTCATAAGTGTAACCTTTGTCTAATATCTTGTTTATTATTACTGTTGCTGTGAATCCTATTAAGAACAATAATAAAAAGACTAATGCATAGAATACTACTTTTCTTTTCATATTATCACTCCTGCTTTTGTGTAATATAATTTTTCTATTAATTTGTTTTTATCATCAATTTTGTATTCTAGTATTAAGCAATTATCTTCTGTATATGCTTTGTTTTCTGTTGATTGTTTGAAGTATATTGCACTGTTTTTTTCTGTTTTGCAGTTAATTATTGGCATATCACCGCATTCTTGTTCATTTGCACATCCGAAATATACCTGTTGTTTTATAGTCAGTAATAGTGCTCTTGCTCTCTGCAGATCCTGGTCTGTCTCTTTATTCTCTTTTGAGTTAAATAATATATAGATCTTGTCTTTTAGATTATAGTTTGTCGCAGCATCTATGTTTATCTCTTCTAAATCTCTTGGATGATACTGGAACTGTATGTTTTTCCCGCCAATATTTGAAGTCCAGTATCCCTCATTTTGTACAAATTTATAGCCGTTATAATTATCTTCGTTATTCCCTTGTGGGGTATTATCTTTCCCTAAGAAACTAAAGCTTACTGCTGATAATATCATTATTCCTAATATTCCGAATACTACTATCATACTTAGGTTTTTTTTATTGAAAAAACTCTGCTTGTTTTCTTTTTCTTCACTGGTTATATTTTTAGAATATTTTTTCTTTTTCATTTTATGATTTTATGATTAACAATTTGTTTATTAATTTTATGCAAGAAATATAATAAAAAATAAAAAAAAGGGATTTTATCCCGAACTTAAGCTACTGTTATTCCAGATAAACTTAGGTCTGTTCCCTTTACTGTAACTGCTGTTTGGTCTGTTTTTCCAGCTTCAGTTAGCTTTTGTTTGAATGTGTCTGGGTTCTTTAATAATACAGCAGCTCTTCTTGTATCGTCTGCTTCCCATCCCCATACTAACAATGCTGACTTTGCGCCATTAGCTTTTAACTCAACAACTGCGTCACCTGCACCAGTTAATCCGCTGTCTGTTCCACATGCTGGACTATCTACTGCCATGTTCAACAATTGTCTTGTTGCTCTGTTTACACAAGGTCCACCTACAGCTACTACATTGTAAGCAGTTAAGTCTGCTACATCAGTATCTCTCATTGTTACTGATGCTGATTTAACTACTGTACCACTGCTTGTAGTTCCTTCCTTAGGTCTTGCTACTCTTACCAATGCTTTATAGTCAACTGCATCACCTGGCAAAGCAATTTTCAAGCTATCTGATGACTGGGTTGATTTAGGGTCATAGATTACTAAACCATGCTTTGTCCTCAAGTTCTCTTCTTTTCCAGAGATATCATATAGTGTTCCCATATGATTATACCTTAAATCAATTGCTGTTGTTGTATCAGAGTCGCTATCACCTAAGTAAGTGAATGAATTTTTTGTATCATTCTCAAACTGTATAACAACATTTCCATCTGTGTTTACTGTTACAGCATCTGCAGTTCCAAAGTCTAGTGTTAAGTTACCTTTATTAGTATTATTAGAGTAAGCAAAATCAACAGGTATGCTACTACTCTTATAATCAAAAGTAAATACATCGTTCATTTGAGGCATAACAAAATTTTGTTCACCACCAGGTATTGAAACATTAGCGAACTGAATGAATTCATTTCCGTCTTGTTCCTTTCTACTGAAAGTAATCTCACTTTCATTTATTGCCATAACAACTTCATCTGTATCAGTTCCTGAAGCTACAAAACCTTGATCAGTTAGACCAACTGTCTTAAAAGAGATTGTTCTTGCACCCTCTCTCTTAGTTGTATCACCATCTGCATGTGATAGAGTCCTATCTGCATCTGATGTTATCTCGTATTGTTGGAACATTTCATCTGCTTCACTCATTCCTTCGAATACTATGCATACATAATTGTTTGGTAGACATAAGTAATCTCCAACGTATAAAGCATGTTTTACTGCCGGATTATCTGTCTCAGCCCAATTATTTATGGATATTGCATTTTTAACTTCCAAAGTTGGGGTAGCAGTCATTAAACCTACTAAGTTCCATGTCCATACAGGGTCATCCTCATCTTCCCCGATGTATTCATCACCTGAGTTGTATGTTTTTCTTGCGTCTTCTCCAATAAGTAATGTTGCTCTATCGTTTGCAATTCCATCCTCATTGAATACATCCTGTACTCTTACCTGAACGTTTTTTTCAGTGAATCTAAATGTTCTTGTACTATCTTCAGTAATTGTCAAAGGTTGTCCATCTACTTCTACATCTGCCTTACTAGCTGATGTTCCTTTTAATGTTACTGTTCTTTGTACTCCGCCAACATTTACTACTACACTATCTCCAGCACTTAATCTGTGTGCCTCACCGACATTAGCAGTGACTGATGTATTTGTCGCAGCAGTAATTTCTATGTTCTTTCCTAAGAAAGGTAATAGTATTGGATCATCGGTTGTTGAATCATTCAAGAAGTTTCCACTCTTTAAGTTTTTATCAAACTTGAATCTGTAACCAAAGCTACTTGTTGGTATTTGTACGAATGTTCTCTCTTTCCATTCTTCGCTTCTATCATATGTCAAACCTGATTCTACACTTGAACCGTTTGTTCCTGCACCATTGAAGAATACCTCTTCATGCAGTGAATAATCATCGCTTACTGATCCAATATCAATGTTTACTGAACTATCCAATAAACCTGCTACTTGATTGTCTTGTAGTACACTTCCAAATTCTGTAGAAACATTTAATAGTGTCCCTAAAGCCATATCTTCTGTATCACCTTTCATAAATAAGTCATCAACTTTTTGTGTTCCTAAACTGTTTACACCGTATAATACCTTTCCTGGTACTACTACTTGTGTTGTTGTTCCTGAAGTTGATCCACCTGGTAATCCAGCTAGAACATCTTGTACAGCTGCACTATCTGTGTCTGCTCCCCATACTACAACAGTTTCACCTAAATTTTTTGTGAAAGGACTCGGATAATTTCCTAATGTCCCAACTGCTAAAGCGCCGCTTAAGGTTACTCCTACCATAGCTATGCTAGTTCCTACTGCAGCTACTTTTCTTAATGTCTTTTTTAAAGCAAATTTTTCTTGCATTCTGTAACACCTCCATGTGTTAGTGTATTTTATTTTTTGAGTCTATCGCATCTTTTTAGACTCTAAGTAGAAAGCATAACTTGAATTTATAAAGATATATATGCTATAGTATACATGATTAGGCCTATTTTAGGTTTATACGCCTTAATAAGCCATTTTATGAGGGGTTTCAAAATTGAAAAGTTAAAAATAAGCAGCTTAGTTACTCGACGATAGTAAACTAACAAATTCTAAAGTTTACTGTATATTCATCGCCGTTGTCACTTAATATTACCTCATCTGCTTTCACTCCAGTTTTGCACTCATTATTTATATGTTTTAAATCATCTCCACTCTGTATCCAGAAAGAATAGTTCCTATAATCTTTTAATCCTATTGAATTTATTATATTAGAGCTTTCTGTTTTTGCATAATCACACGCACTCTCATTACAAACAATTCCATCGTTATAACATTCTATCAATGAACTCTTATAGCTTATAGTATTATTACATACATTAACATTGAGTATTGAATTAAGCCAGTTTATAGTATAGCTCTGCTCTATGCTTAAGTCAGTATTATCCTGTTCCTGATGAAGTATTCCAAATTTCAGATAGAATAATGCTCCTATTATTATGATTATGACAACAACCATCAAGCCGACTATCTCCATCTGTCCCATCTTAAATCTAGAATTAAACATTATAGACCTCAACGATCATAAGTGCAATCTTGTATTTATCCTCTTTTACATTATATAATGATATAGGCGTTGCCTCTCTTATTCTGCTAGTTATTGTTTTTGGTTTGTTCTCATATATATTCCATACCCCACAATTTTCTAGATTGTCTTTATCACACTCTTTATTATTTTTCTCAGGATATACTTGATAGAATGTTATGTTCATATATCCATAGCTCTCTGCATATTCTGCCTTCCTTCTCTCTGCTAGGTTTTTGAAAGCTATTAGTTTTAAGTCATCTACACAGTTCTCTTTTATTCCTGATTTGCTGCATCCTAGTTCGGGTATATCATTTAGTGTTATGATATTGATCCTTGTTTTTATTCTGTTGAAATCATCAAAGTCTTTTTTTATGCTGTTGTTTTGATAATTTATGAATACAAACATCCCTATTATTATGATTATCACAAATACAAAGACAGCTAATATTGTCTCCTGTAACTGCAGTTGTCCTTTTTTAGATTTTAGAATACCCACAGACACCCAGCTCCCTGATTGTTTTGTTGTCTTAAATTTTCTACAACTTCATAATTCCCTTTAGCTAAAGATACTAGACTATTATCTATTAGGTCATATTGGCATGTTGTCTTTGTATCAACTCTTTTCAGTAATTTTGTTCTCTCAGAATAATGTACTGCAACAGTTGATAATTTTTTCTTTGCCCTGTTTATTGAGCATTGGTAATTTTCTTGATTATCAGTAAAAAATGCTCCCAGCATTATCTCATCACTGTAATAATCAATATCCTCTCCGAAATTATCATCTTCAAAATAATTTATTTTTTTATTATTATAATCTACATATATAAGATTTACATTTTTATTTTCTCCTATTAATTCTTTTATTTTATTTTCTGAGGGTTTTCTGTTGCTGAATATTATTATTTTTGAGTTCTCTTTTGGTTTTAATTTATTTATTTCTGTTTTTTCATATCTGTTTATTGAACCATCATTGAATAGGTTGAATATTACAGAATATTTTTCTTCTAGATTATCAACATATTCTTTGCTTGATTGGTCATATACTGCATAATATTGTTTTTTTGGATCTGATAAATAAATAAAATTTGTTATCTGGAATGGGAATTTCCATGGCATTAATCCTAAGTCTAATCCATTTACTATCATTTTTTCATTTATGAATACTACCTCATCTTTTAGATTATATGATGGTATGAAATCCTTATTTTTCCCTCCGATGATTATTCTTGCATCTGTTTCATCACAATAATATTCTAATGGGACATTATATCCGAATCTTAATCCCTGTGTATCATAACTATTTACTGATGAACCGCTTCCCCCTATATTTAGTTTTTCAGCTATTCCTAATACATTTCCAAAAAATCTTAGGCTCTCTACATGCTGTCTTTTTTCCTGTAATGTTATGTATTGGAAAGTGAACATTGTAAAGAATCCTAATATTATTGCTCCAGAGACTATTACAAATATCCAGTTGAATTGTTCTCCTTGTGCTTTCTTATTCAAATTTTCACCTAAGCTTTTGTTGCTTCAACAACTCTTCCTTTGTTTTCTAATATTATTTTCTGGTCTTTTTTAAAAAAATCTAAACAGAAAGGAATTTTAGTAGTGAGCTTTTCTAAATATAATGGATTCATTTTATTTTTTAAAGTAGAAAAAAATATATTTTTATCACCAGTTGTTTGATATACTCTTATTTCTTCTTCTATATCTTTAAATATTATATTATTAAAATCTACCTCATTTTTTGTATCTGCAAAACACATTCCTTTTATATTATCTGGTAAAAGCAATTCACACCTGTTATTTGTTGTTCCTGTTTTTTTCACAAAACTACATTCTATGCTTGTTCCTGGATATAATTTTGAAGTATCATCAACATTTTTCTTTAAGTCATTGATGAATTTCGTCTCTCCTACCTGTTCTCCTAATCCTAATAAATTTTTTATTGAACTCCATCCAAAAACTAATATCATCCCTATGACTAATATCGCAAAAATATATGTCAACGGTTGTGACATCAGCTGCCCCTTTTTCATATAATATTAAAACTAAATGCTCTTTATTTATCTTTCTATAGAAAAATTTAAATTAAAGTGAAACAAGAAAGTTACTAATGACAATTAAAAAAGAAAATCCATTGAAAGAGTTGTATGGATTTGGCAAGAATAAAAAATAACAAGAAAAAAGTTTCTCAGATATAGAAAAGAATTAGAAAGCAAATATATGTAACTATTTTTTCTCTAATCTTTTCTGTTTCTCAGGTTTTTGTAAGTAATTATCTTTTTTAAGGACACTTTTTCCTAGTTTTATTTCTATATTTTTCCTTGCAGAGCCAGCTACTTCTCCACCATCCTTAGCATCTTCCTTTAATTCTTTGAATTTTTCAGAATTTCTCTCTCTTGTAAGCCTAGTTGTTGAAGCTTCACCAAGCATTGTTAATATTAATTCCATGTCATCCATATGATCACGCAAATTTTCTTTTTTTAATCCTTTGAATTTTTTATATTCTTCAACATTTTTATCAAAAGTTGCTTTCGTGATTTCATTTGTTAATATTGCAAAGTCTACATCTTACTTTACATCTCTTTTTTTCCATTCATCAGTTAATTCCTGTCTTACAACTATACCTCTTACTCTTTTTTCTATCCATTCTTCAGAATATCCTTTTTGTCTATAGATTTCTTTCATCCTTTGCTGAGCAAGTTCTGGGTTCTCTATTTCTTTAACACGTTCATATCCAACTTTAGCTAGCCATAACTTGAAAGGTTCAGCTTTAGCAGAGGGTATAGACTGAATAATCCTAAAAGCGCCTTCTGTATTAATACAATCAGTTTCATAATATTTACCATCTGATGCAATTAATTTCAGTTGGTTACAATTTGTAACCGCCTCACTTCCTTCATCTTTTAACCTAAATTTTAATACTTTCCAATAATTTCTCGGATCTGGACTTTCTGAAAGAATACCTGTAATATCAACTACAGAAAACCACCATTCATTATTATGCCATGTTTTTCTTATATTTTTTCCTTCAAAAACTGCAATAGCATTATGTGAGTCCATTATTATAATAAGATTATTTAGTATTTAAACCTGGCGCGCAAGTTTGTCGTGTCCAGTGGAGAGAAGACATTTTATGAAGTTTCCACAAGAAATGTTATGCAAATTGTATTCTTGCATTCTCTAGTTTGTTTCCGAATTCATCTTTGCAAGAAACATAATAAACACTTGATCCAGGTGTGCTTGTCTTTTGTACATTTCCATCACTAATCATTAAATTTCCAGATGTTTCATAATCAAATATTCCGTCTATACTATCCTTGCATACTGCTTTTTCATTTAATTCTATTGTAAATACTGGTGGTTGTAAGCTCTCATCTGTATATATTTTTACTATTGATGGTGGTACTACATCATTTTCTATTGTGAAATTTATATTTGTAAATGCATTATTTCCTGCTATATCCTCACATCCTATATATATATCCTGTCTTCCTGTTGGTGGACTCCATGGTTGTATATGTATGCTGGAGTTTGTTTTTAAAAATGGTGTCATTGATCCTAAATTATTTTTTAATGACTCTTGTTGTGTATATTTGCAATTTGCATTTCCATTTAACAATGCTCCACCATCTGTTGTTACTTTTATTGTTAAATTAGCTTGTTGTTGAGATGTTTTTATTATTCCAGATGGCTCTTTTGTTTCTATCTCTAATGGCTCGCTTGCTTTCAATGTTAGTCTATATGCCTCTTTGTTATAATTTTTATTTTCTGATTTATCCTGGCATTTGAAGTATACAAATTTATTATCTCCTTTATTCATTCCTGTTGTATTTATTCCAGGACCGAATGCTCCTATTTGTTGTGTTCCTACATTCTGGCATTCATAATATCCTAGACTGTTTAGTCTGCTTGCAACACATTTGTTTTGTTCTGGCATTACTTTGTAATCTAATGGTGTTGTTGACCATTTACAATCACTAGGTTCATTTACATATAATGTTACATCTGTTCTGTTTGTTCCATATCTTAAGTATGTTTCCTGTCCGAAATTTGTACTAACTATTGTTGGTGCTGTGAAATCTGGTTCTTTGCTTACATCAAATTCTACTACATAATCTTTTTCATTTACATTTCCAACAGCATCTTGGCATCTTATATACACTTTATAATTTCCTCCGCCAGTTAATTTCAATCCATCTGCTGTTGCATTTTTTGTTGCTGGATAATACATCTGTTGTGCATGATAATACTTGAATGTGTTGCTCATGAAATAAACATTTTGCATTTCAGGATATCTTATACTATGATCAAAGCTCATTTTACATTGTGCTGGCTCATCTGTCTGTAATGCTACTAAAAACTTATCATATATCTTTACCTCTCCATTTATTTTTAGTCCTGAACTTGTTTCTTGTACTTTATCTTGTAATTCTTTACTGAATCCTTCCTTCCATGGTTTTATTACTGGACTATTTACATCATATTTTGATAAGCTTACACATTGTTCTTCTGTTGATCCTTTATTTACTAAATCACAGCTTGCTCCTAAACTTTTGCATCTATATTCTGAACATGCTTTTAGTGCTTTGACATCTTTTGGAGTTTTATCATTATTCAAATAATCTGTATAACTTGGATTACATCTTTCACATTGATCTTTGTCTGCTGTTTTTACTGCTGGTGCTTGCCATGGTTGACATGTTGTACTTACTGTAACTTTCTCAGTTTTTTCTAATAATGTATTTCCAATTTCAAATATTGTATAAGCCCACATTATTGAATTAAATGCTACTAAAGCTTGTGTGGTAGTTGAAAAGACAACTTTTTCTGATGTTTGTTTTATAGCTTCATGAGCAAGTTCAGCATCTACTTCTTGAGCTAAAACTTGAGCTGCTTGTTCTTGAGCGTTAGTTAATGTTTGTTCTGCAGCTTGTTTTTGTAGTGCCACACTCTCAAGACTTCTCTCTAATTCTTGTACTACAGCATCTGCTCCAGCTTTCTCAGCTTGCTCGAATGAAGTTTTCTTAAGAGTTTCTTCTGTTACTAATTTTGTAAATTCTACATTAGCTTGAGCTACAGCTTCGTCAGCAGCAACTCTTCTAGCAGTTATCTCTCCTAAAGTTTTACTAGATTCATCTATTGCTTTAGTTGCAACTTCGTGTGCAGCAGCTTCTTCAGCACTTACTATACCCTGATTAAATGTAGTTTTTTCTATCGCAGGTACCAAACCAAATACCTCTCTAAGTAAAAATCCATGAGGGGTTAATCCTAGTCCTATCCCTAAAGCTTGTCCTGTTGCTAAAGGAGTTAAGAAAGCCAAACCTATACCTGTTGACAATGAAACTGCCCCGGCACCAAGTAACTTTTTCTCATCACCTAAATATAATGCTCTGAAGAACCTATTTCCTCTCTCTCCTTTTTTAGTATTACTCTCAAACCTAAAGAATGTGCTACCTTTACTCCAATCTGGATTTGAGCTTAGATTTCCAGGAACTTCATTTGATTTTCCATATTTGTATTCTAATCCGTTATTTCTTCCTTCTTCAGTTTTTGAATCTGACCTAATAGCATTAGCTAATTCACCATTTACTTTCTCAGTATTAGAAAATCCATATTTTGTTAATTTTAAGTTTTCAGGAACGTTTCCATCATCTATTAAATAATTATAATCTGCTCCGCAATCCCCATAGCTTCTACATAAGTTATTTGCTGCTTGTAAATAATCTTGACTGAAACATTCTGCTCCGTATACTAATTGCCATCCACCTTGAAATCCACTTTTTAATCCAGTTGCTAAAGCAGTAACAGCTACAGCAACACCAACAGGTAACCCTACAGTTCCTAAAGTTACTCCAGTAGCAATACCAGCACCTGCTCCAAAGACTCCTCCGATAGCAACTCCAGATCCTGCTTGTTCATCAGGAGAATTATCACATAGTCCTAAAACTCTATTCCATCCACCACATACAAACATTGCTGTACATTCTAAATTTGCTTTTCCACAAGTATCTGATCCTTCACCTTGCCAGAATTTTGCTCCTGGACTTACTGCTGGTGAACATTTGCTTCCTGTCCATTGACAATCTCTTTTTGTTCTATCTCCACAACATTCTTCATCTTTTTTTAATGCATCTTCATATGTTCCTTTGCTCATTGTAAATGAATCTGCTGTATTACAACTATCTATACATGATTGCCATTCATTTTTCAAACATCTTCCTTCAGTATATATTCCACCTAATATTTCATTTCCTTGTTCATCTTTTCTTGGTACATCTACATTAGCTGAATAACAGAATTCTTGTCTGTAATCTTTACAAGGTTCTACTAATTCTTTTCCATTGATACATAAACTTCTATAATATCTTGATCCTACTGGATCCTGTCCATATAATTTATTTGCATCTTGTTCTTTACTATCTGATTGGCACCAGCTCTCTCCATTTAAGATTTCATTTGTTTTCAATTCTGCTGGATCTGTTCCGTGATATCCTTCTAAGTTAACACTTAATTTCTTACTATTATCAGAGTTAGCATCTTGTCCTTCACATTTTAAACTTTCACAACTAAATACTCCATCTTTATCACTATCACCGCAAAGACTTCCTTTACTGTAATCGCATTTTTCTTTTATTCCTTCTGGATTTCCACAACTATCTTTCCAGTATACACTATCATCATCTGGTAAACACATTGTATTTCCTTTTCCATTTGTTGTATGATCAGCAGAAGCACAAGAACATAATCCCTGTAATGAAGCACAATATTTATCTTTATAAAACCCTGTTCCATTGACAGCAGAAGGTACATTGCATGTTGATTTTGCTCCGTAACTGCATCCACTATCAGTTACACAGCATCCTTTTTCTGTATTTTTAGCTAAATTTAAACATGAAGACTCATCTTGTACATCTGCTCTGAAATCTAATTCTAGATCTGGGAATCTGCTTGTCTCATTTAAACATCTTCCTTTTGTTAATATTGAAGCTTGTGTTCCTATTACACAACATCCTACATTACACTCCTGTACATTACATGATGGATCTGCACTATAACTTCCTCCATATTGTTTTTCACATAATGCTTTTGGATAATTATTATAACAATATCCACCTATTCCTGCACAACATCCTGATTTACAATAACTTGTCTGTTCACAGCTTGTTGGTGCAAAACTTGATCCTGAAGCACAATTATCCTGAGAAGCTGTCTGGCAGTACTCTCCTGATTTTGTTTTCTCGCAGCATCCTACAGTTGAATCTGCATTTACAATAGGAGAACTTAAACTAAAACTTATTGAGAATACTAGACTGATTACTAAGAACATTTCTATAAAACTTATCACTCTTTTATATTTATTCATGAACTCTCTCCCTCTACAGCAAACCATAGTTCATAATCGTTTCCATCTTTATTTATTTTATAGACTTTGTTAGGGAATGGTCTCTCAACATTTATTAAATATTTTCCTTTTTTGTTTAGCATATAGAATAATTGTTCAAAATTGCCGAATTTAGCTTCTGAATTTACTATATCATAGCTTACATCATATAATTCTTTTAATGGGATATCTAATACAACATTTACTGGTTTTAGGCTTGTTATATCCTCATCTTTTTTTAATTGTATATCATAATTTACAGTAACTAATATTCCTGATCCTACTGCTTCTGTTTTTGTTGTTAATGCTTTGCTTCCTCTTACTTCATATCCAAATTTTTGTGATTCTAATAGATCTTTATTTATGCAATTTTCTACCTCATTTCTTAATACATTATTCAGATTATCAGTCATTGTTTTTAATGGTGGTAGTTTTTACTGTTGTATCTTTTTGTTTGTTTACACACTCTTTCAAATTAGTTTCAATTGGTTTTAATTTATCCTGTAAGAACTGGAATGATGGTATTCCTATGCCTGTCTGTTTTCTTGCGAATAATACTAAAGCGACAACTAATATGAGAACTATTCCTAATATAACAAAAACACTTACCTGCCCTCTTTTATTCATAGTTAATATCCTCTTAAGTTTATATTTAAATGTTTTTATTTATTTTTCTAAATATTTCATTACAATATTGATTAAGATTTTTGTCTGCTTGATTAAAGCCTCTCCCTCTTTCAATGAGATAGTATTTCCATAATAATTGATTCCGTTTCTTATTTTTCTTAGCTCATCAAATATTTTTGCTGAATTCTCATCTTTTACTATTTCATTTAAGAATGAAGCATAACAATCATGATTATAGATTTTATAACCTTTATTTATTGCCAAAGCCTCTAAAAGTTCTCTCAAAGAGTCATATACTAATATAAATTTTGAAGCTGCAGTTCTAATATCTAATTCTAATAAATTGCTTGAATAGAGTTTATTATTACTTTGCATTATCAAAGATTTGACAAGTTCTGGATCTGTTTTTATTTCTTTTACTAATTTTTGTTTATTGCATTTTTCCCAATCCATACTCTGCTCCAGATAGATTATATCCTTTTAGTATATTATTTAATAATTCTTTATTCTTTATATCCTTGATTGAGTCAAATCTGAAAATTTGTATCTTCCTGCCTAGTTTCTTCTCAAATTTTTGGAAATTTATTTTTTTATCACTTACAGATATTATTGCCATATCAATATCAGAATTTTCTGTTACTTCTGCTTTAGATAATGAACCAAATAGTATTATATTAGCTATTTTATATTCATTTGATAAATATTCTATAAATCCAATTTTCTCTAACAGATTTTTCCAATACGTCTTGCATAAGTCAACAAACATCCAGCTGTCTCTATCAGCACTGAAAAATAGATATATTCTGTCTTCTTCTCTTTTTAATAGTCCTTCCTTAAAATAAAGATTAAGTAAAATAGAAGCAGTAGGAGGGCTTATATCTAATATTTTTGCATACTCTCTAACACTTATCTTTCTATAGCAGTCATTGAAAAATGGTTTTAGATGATTAAATATTTCTAACATATGTTAAAATTAATTAACAGTTGTTAATAAAAGTTTCTATTTATTTACATACACTTCAAATGGTCCCGCCTTGTTCTCATATCTGTCTGTGCATCCTATTTTAAAATATTTATTATCCTTGTCTATGTTTATAGAATGTATAATTCCATTATTGTCTTTTGATAATGTATTCTCAGTATTGAAATCAAATGTTTTATTGAATGAGTATTTGCAGACAGAATTTTCATTTGTATTTATCAATAATTGGTTTTCACTCTGATATATTTTTAATATCAATGGAGCACTTGTATCTTTTTCTGCTTTGAATTGTACATCTCCATTTAGTTTATTTCCTGCTTTATCCACACAAGTATATTCTATTTTATTTTCTCCTGATTTTAGATTTATTCCTGGTTGTTTATGTAAGTTAGTTCCCTCTCCCTCTAAAAACTCTACATATCCTGTTCCTGGATTCCATTTGCAGTTTGCATTTCCTTCAGTTCCTCCCTCTGTTGTTAACTGTAATGTTATCTGATTATCATATATTGTTCCTTCACATTTCTCATTGTTTTCAGATAGACATTTTATCTCTAAGAGTTTTAATTCAGTTGATTTTTTTATCCTGTATCCCTCTATTGGTATGCTCTGTGTATTATTATTGTATTCTAGATCCTGGCATCTGAACCATATCCTGTTCTCATTTTCAGTTCCTATTTGTGAATTGCATGTATATGGCTGTGTCGCATCTTCAGGTTCATTACAGACTAGTTCATTTGTCATATGTCCATAATCAACGTTCGTGCTTGAGTCTGTCCATCTGCATCCATTTACCTGTTCATCCAGCATTAATTGTAGATTTATTGAACTTCCATTGTGTATTACATAAGCACTATCTTTCTGCCCTTCATTTCTGTTCCAGTCTCCATATCCTGTTATTGTTTTTATCTGGAATATTGTTGGTGCTGTTTTATCAGGATATTTTCCTATATCAAACTTTACTAAGTATCTGTCTTCGTTCTCATTATTTGATACATCCTCGCATGCGAAATAAAGATTATTTTCTCCGATTTCCAATGAATTTAATTCTAGAGTATGCTCAAATGCTAATCCATCATCAAATGTTCTCATATCCTGATACTCTTGTGTAACATCTGTTGTATATCTGCATCTTGTTAGGTCTGCATCATTATTTGTTGGATTTCTTGTCTCTAGTGTTATTGTTATTTTATTTCCTGGTTTTATTTTTCCTGATACATATGTTGCTCCCTGTATTCCTGCAGAGTTTTCTTCTTTATTTATATTGCAGTTGTCTTGGCATTCATATTTTATTTCTTTGACATTTATTTTCGGGCTTATTACATCTCTATCTTGTTGTTCTATGCATCTTGCTCCTAGATTGCTATCTTGCCATAAACAGTCTTTTCCTAGGCTCGCGCACATCTGTCTTGTACATTCATATCCATCTAGTGCAAAGTTTTTATTTTTTGAGCTTGGTAATAATCCGCAATCTCCGCTTAGATAATCACATGTGCTTCCGCTTTTTGTCTCATTATTATATGTGTGGCATCTCCAGCATTCATTCTCTAATGGAGGTTCCCATGGATCACAATTATTGCTAGAGTGTCTTCTTTTTACATCATCTCCCCATATTAATGGTAGTTCAAAATAAGCTGCTATGCCTCCAATAATAAGGGTAACAGGATTAGCAACCAAAACTGCAAGTGCATATGTATAGATTATTTTTCCTTCTACAGCTAAGCCTGGATCTTTCCTGAAGGAGTCTATTCCCTCTAACTCAGCAACTATACCTCTCCCTGCATATTTGAATACTGTAAAATTAAATTCATTTGGTGCTGTATCTAGATAATATTTTTTTCTGCTGCACTCTTTTCCTTCATATTTGCTTTTTAGTCCTGTACTGCTTCCGCATTCAAAATAATATCCTTCAGAACCCCACTTCTCTAATATATTCCATTTTGCTCCACAATCTCCATAAGTTCCGCACAGGAAATTTTGGTTGTTTATGTATGCTGTGCTTCTTTCTGGATAAGTATTGCAGTTTTTTGTGCAGCTCCATTCATCTTCAAAGTCCTCTCTCTTCCACTGTGTTGCAATTCTAGAATCTCCTAATGCACATTCCTCTTCAGCTTTTGTTAAAAGAGCATTATTAGCTCCTATATTTTTTATTGCTATATTGCCTGGAGGTACAAATGGAAGACAATATCCATCCTGTTTTATTGTTGCTTCTATTTCTATCACAGTTAGAAATTCACTTTTTCCTTTTCGTGATATATTGATATCCATTATTTCTGTGACTGTTTTTTCAAGGTTTAGTTTTAATTCATATTTGTATAAGATCTTATCTCCTGTTTTTTGTTTTTCTGTTTGTACTGCTTCTGATAATGATTTTGTTAATTCTGTTTCATCATTTTTATTTATGAATAGTATTTTGACATCATTTAGTCTTGATGTTATTTTTTTACCTGATAGTGTTATAACTCCTTCAGAGTTTATATTAGCATTTACTGGTAATAAAAAATTAAAACCTAATACTCTTTCAGAACCTGTTATACCGCTTTTTTCTCCTAGTCCTATCCATGAGCATAGACTTGCTTTTCCACAACAGTCTGCTTTTGTCTCTCCCTCTTTTAGATTGTTCTCATCATTGCAGGATAGGCATTCTTGATAATCATTGTCTATGCACATCGCTCTTGAATCTTGTATATAATTTAATGCTGTTTGTTCAGAGTTATCATAGACGCATATTTTGTTTCTGTTTCCCTCACCGCACATCTGGACTTCTTCTTTTCCGTTAATACATGCATGTAAGTAATGTGATGTTCCTGGCAGATCTAATCCTAATCCTACTGCACTCTGGTATTCACACCATGACTCCCCATTTTTCCTTAAGTTACCATCGTTGTTTAATACTCCGTCACCATTTTCATCTACTAATGGATTGTCTTGTGTATTCTTGCAGTTCATATCCTCGCATGAATATTTTCCATCTCCATCTTTGTCTCCGCATATTGATCCTGCTCTTGCATCACACCTCTCTTTTAGTGTTGGATTTCCGCATGAATCATAACTGTAAAGATCATTACCTGAACATGCTGTTGTTGGATTATCATTATTACAAGTGCATCCTGATACTCTTGTGCATGCCTGGTTTGTAAAGAATTCTTCTCCGCAATTATCTCCTGATGCATATGAACATCCTTCCTCTGATTTGCAGCATCCTTTTGATCTGCTCTCACATACCTGATTACAGCTCCCTATATCTGCAGCATCATTTGTTGTTCCACCTAGTTCTTGGCATTTCTCCTCTCCCATTAGGCTGCATCCATTTCCTAGTACACAGCATTTTGGCTGGCATTGTCCTATATTGCACTCTGCATCATTATAATATTCTCCTGAACATGATCCTTGTAATACTCCTTTGACACAATTTCCATCTAATTTGCAGCACCCTCTGTTCTTGCATTCATTTAGATTGTCACAGCTTACAGGAGAGTATCCCTGCTCACATTGCTCTTGTGTTATTCCACCTACACAGCTCTGTCCGTTTTTTGCTTTTGCACAGCATGATGCTGTATCTTGTGTTGTAGTCTCAGCAGAAACATTTTGTGGATTTAATAATAGTGTAAATACTATGCTTAATGTTATTATTAAATAAATCTGGAATAATACTAAGCTTTTTTTCATGCTTCTCCCTCTATTCCTATATTGAATTTATATAGCCCATTATAGTCTATCATATAGAATTTATTTGGATAGCTTTTTCTCTCTCTTATCGTATATTCTCCTTTAGATAATAAGCTCATTGTCATGACATCAAAATTCCCTGTAATTGCTTCTTCGCTTAGTATTGTATTTGTTAATTGTATTGCTTTTCCTAATGGCATTTTCACATTGTTTATTATTTCTTCATTCTTTACCTCTGTATTGTCTAATTTTAGTGTTATTGGATAATTTAGTTGTGTTATGATTTCAGTTTCTTTTATACTGACATCAAGATTTAATTCTCCTGCTTCAAGTGTGTAATCTTTTTTTCTGTAAGGGTTTAAGTCTATACAGTTTTTTATCTCTGTTTGTAGATAATTTTTTAATACTTTATTTGTATTTTCTATGCTTAATGGTTTTGCATTGCATATTTTTTCTTGAGGTATGTTCTCACATAATTTTGCTATTTTTGTCCCATGATATGTTACATAATCTTCAGGATTGAAATATCCCCCGCTCTCCCCCAATAATTTCACTGCTTTATCTGTCTCTTTTACTAAACAAGTATTAATTGTTTTTTTTATCTGGTTCATTTGTGAGATAAGATATCCCTCTCTGTCTACTGTTCCTCTGAATTTTTCTCTTATTGAATCCCTTAGCATGAATACAAATATGAATACAAATAATACTAGAACTCCTATTATTACGAAAGTGCTAACTTGCCCCCTTTTTTTAAGCATAACCTTCTATAAAGTGCGATGTTTATAAGCTTTTTCAATAAATATTCCGGCAAGTATGAATAATAACGATAATATTATTGATGTTGTCATTATTTTTCTTAATATTGAGATGAAGAATTCCTGTGTGAATACATTTACAAGTATGTCTGTAGGATTTAG
>JWKX01000008.1 GCA_000806155.1 archaeon GW2011_AR18 | reverse complement strand
AAAGATAAGAAAGCCTGGACTTATCCTATTTTTAATTTTGAATGGAAACCAAGTCACTTAGTTAGTAAAGAATCTAAATTCACTAAAGATTACGCTGATGTTATAAAAAAGTTATCAAAAGACGCAGAATCATTTATTGTTGCTACTGATGTTGATGTTGAAGGTGATGTTATTGGGTGGAATATTATTCGTTTTATCTGTAATAAGAATGATGCTAAACGTATGAAGTTCTCAACACTTACTAAAGATGAATTAATAGAAAGTTATGAAAATGCCTCTGAGCATCTTAATTTCCCTCAGATTGAATCAGGTGAAACTCGTCATTCTTTAGATTGGATGTGGGGGCTTAATTTATCTCGTGCACTAACTCTTAGTGTTAAAAATTCTGTTGGGATGTTTAAAATACTTAGTACAGGAAGAGTTCAGGGTCCTGCTTTGAAAGTTTTATATGATCGTGAAAAAGAAATTAAAGCTTTTAAGCCAACTCCTTATTGGGAAATTGAACTTCTTGGTTCTACTCCTAAGAATGAAAAAATAGATGCCTGGCATAAGGAAGATAAATTTTGGGATAAGAAAAAAGCAGATTCTGTAGTAGTTAAATGTAAAAATAAAAAAGCTATTGTTTCAAGTATTGAGATTAAAGAATTTAAACAAAGACCACCTTTTCCTTTTGATTTGACTTCATTGCAGATTGAAGCCTACTCTGTTCTTGGGCTTAGTCCTCACAGGACTTTAGAGATTGCTCAGGATCTTTATACTAACAGCCTTATTTCATATCCAAGAACTTCCTCTCAAAAACTTCCTCCATCTATTAATTATAAAAAGATTCTTTCATCTTTAAGTAAAGTTTTTCAGGATGAATGTAAAATTTTAATGAATAAAAAAGATTTGAGGCCTAATGAAGGTAAAAAAGAGGATGCTGCTCACCCAGCTATCTATCCTACTGGTGAACTTCCTGATAAATTAGATGAAAGATCTCATTCTTTATATGAATTGATTGTTAGAAGATTCTTTGCTACTTTCGGTGATGAAGCTGTTAGAGAAACTATGAAAATTGAATTAGATGTTAATAAAGAAATTTTTATTTCTAGTGGTACTAGGACTAAAGAAAAAGGTTGGCATATTCTTTATGGAAGATTTGTAAAATTAGAAGAAGAAGAATTCCCTGAATTAAGTAAAGGTGATGAGATTAAGGTTAAGGATTTAATTTTGCATGATAAAGAGACTAAAGCCCCTCCAAGATATAATGAAGCATCTTTAATCAAAGACTTAGAACAAAAAAATCTTGGTACTAAAGCAACTCGTTCAGCAATTATTCAAAATCTTTATGATAGGAATTATATTAAAGAGAAATCTATAAAAGTGACAGATATTGGTATGAAGACTACTGAAACTTTGGAAAGATATTGTCCTGATATTCTTGATGAAAATCTTACTAGGAAATTTGAAGATGATATGCAGCTTATTGAGAATGCTGAAAAAAAAGGTCATGAAGTTATTGAAGATGCTAAGACATTCCTTACAGGTTCTTTAAAGAATTTCAAAAAACACGAGAAAGATATTGGTGAAGGTCTTGGTAAAGCAGCTATTGAGACTCGTGATAAGGAAGCTTTTATTGGTAAATGTATGAAATGTAAGGAAGGTGATCTTCAGATTCGTCGTGGTAAGTTTGGTATGTTTGCTGCTTGTTCTAAATATCCTGATTGTAAGACTACTTTCACTCTTCCAAAATTCGCTCTGGTTAAACCTGCAAATAAAGCCTGTAGTATATGCAATTATCCTATGATTCTTGTTATTAAAGCTAAAAGAAGACCTCAGGAACTTTGTATTAATCCTGATTGTGAATCTAAGAAAGCAGATGAAAAAAAGTTAGAAGAATATGTTAAAGATAAGAAATGCCCTAATTGTGGTTCTCAGTTGATAATAAAAAAAAGTGGTTATGGTAGTTTCGGAGCCTGTCCAGGTTATCCTAAATGTAAATATATCTTACCAGTAGCTAAAGATGATGAAGGGAAATAATATTGATGAAAGCCTTATCAGCAAGGCTCGTAATTCTGATATTGTAAATAATGGATTACTATCTGTTCCTCAATTTGTTTATTGTTTAGCCTGGAATCTTCATGTTGGTGATTTTGATAAAGTTGTTGCTGGTGCTATTGGTCCTGGATTAGTTGATATTCTATTGACATTGAATCCGTATGAAATTTATGGTATTGACATTAACTCCCCAAACAAAGAGAGATTAGATGAAGCTTTAGCAAAATGGGATGTTATCGATTCTGATCCTGATTGTCTTCCTCATGAAGATCTTATTATTAAAAACCATATGAGTCCTGAGAGTTATTCAAATATCTTAAATGAAACTCTTAGGAGGGATTTTTCTCATAGGAGAGAATGTGGTTATTGGCGTATTGATAACATTCATAGATGGTCTATTGAACGGTGTATTGCTTTTGAATTGAAAAAAATTGGAGTCAATCCTAATACATTAAGAACTTCAGACAACGATTATGTTACAATAGAATTTGATTGGGCTTTCCCAGATGAAGAGATGAAAAGAAGAAAAGTTTATTTTGTTCCCTCAAAGATTCATGATATCACAGACAATAAAATGTTTACAGATATCTCTTGCTATTATGAAAAATCTTCTATGGATTGTACTACTCCATTTGATTCAAGGAGATTATTGGCTGGACTTAGTGATATAATTAATCCTAATGGTATAATATTGATTGGCAGAACAGAGAATCCAGATGAAGATGCAGAAGTTGAAGCTATGAACTCTAAAGTTTTAGAAAAAAGTTTCAAGAGGATTGATTTTGATTATTCTTATACTATTTATATGGAAAGGACTTTTAGAAAGCCTCGTTATGGCTGGGAATTGTATGGTTTTAAAAAGAATTGATTTTTAATATAACTACTCTATTATCCCAAAAATATCTACTTCCTAATGTTTTACGTACTTCAGGATAATTCTCTTTTTTAACTTCTGTTAAATTATGTAAATTAAACCTCAAGGTTGCTGTTTTACCTTTTTTGCTATCAGTTTCTAGATAAAAATATTCTATAATTGGATAATAATTATTTATTATAGTTTCAAGTAAGATATCAAATCCTGTTTTTTTAAATAATATATAAAGTTCTTTAGATTTACTACTTAAAGATCCAGCAAATGCTAAGTATACAGACTCTTCAACATTTTTATTTGCATCAGCATTAATGTAAGAGGATATTGTTAAAAGTTTTTCATTTCTTCCATTCATGTTAACTTTCTTGAATGTCATATAAGATATTATTTTAGAATCAGAGATTAATACCCATGTAAAATAATCCTTATGTTTCTGTAGGAATTCTAGAGCAGTCATATCATTATAATTAGTCTTAGTTTCTGATAAGATAAATTGGAATTGACTGATCCAATATGGATTTAATATTTTATTTATATTATAAACACCAATATCTGGACTTAATTCTCTTATTTTGAATTTTTCCTTTAAAGTTATTGAAGAGGAAATTTCATTTAAAATATTCATTATTTTAGATAATATAGTCTTGTTTCCAATACTATTTAAAAGTTCTAATGATGAGGTGATTTCTGCTGATTTTTCAGGATTTATCTTTTCTAGTTCAGGCAATATTTCATAGATATAAGCGACTAATTTTTTTAAGCTGTTCTTGTTTGGTAATTTTCCTATAGAATTATATATTAAATTAATATTTTGTATTCTTTGTACAATAGACATATGAATAAAATATCCTTCTTATTTATATAATTTTATACCATCACCCACTATCTCAAAACTTGTAGTTTTATTAGTAGTCTCTATTATCATCTTTCTTGGATTCTTCTCTAATCTTATTATTTTATCACTATATTTTTTTATTGTCTCTCTTGCTAATAAGTTTGAACTGTTTTCCATGTTTGAGTATACCTGGCTTGTTATTATTATTGGTATGGTCTTTGATATCTCTTTTAATATGCTTAACTGTTTTCCTAGCATTGCTCTTGCTATTTCTGGTTCTCTGCTGTATAATCTCCTGTAATGATGTGTTATTGAATCTACTATTATTAATGATATATTTTTTATTCCCTCTAATGTTTTTATCTGTGTATGCTGTAGATTAAAATTCTTTATTTTTAATACTAATATATTTTTTATACACTCTTTATTTCTGTTATTTAATATCTGTTCAAATCTGTCTGCTGAAAAGTTTATTTCTGTATCTAAGTATAATACTTTTTTATTGTTTAATGCTTGTTCTATTGCAGCTAACATACATAATGTTGTTTTTCCGCTCCCTCCCTCTCCATATAATGTTGTTAATCCTTTATAATTTTCTAAGAAGTTATCTAATTCTTCAGTTCCTGTTTTTATCATATTATTAATATTATTGCATTCTTTTTATTGTTTGTTATTATAGGTGATTACAAAAAAATTAAGTTATGTAAAATGATAAAATAGATTTACAAGAGTTAATAGTACAAAATAGTATACAACATCGAATATATACAGTTATGCTCAATCACGAACCATTAATCAATAATTTTTTAAATTTATACCATTATCCAATATCTATGGAAAAAGCATGTATCTATAGTGTAGAATCTTTGTCTGGTGGTGAAGTAGGGATTGAAAGGTATCTTTCTCAATGTGGATATATTATAAAGGATGGTATTATTTATGATAAAGAAATGGTTATTAGAGGAAAAATTATTGATGGTGTTTATTTATCTAATAATCTCACATTAGAACTTCATATTTTTGATAATCCAAATCTAGAAAAATTAATTGATGATTATCGAGTTCATAACTCTCATTCGGAAGCTCAGTAGTCTCAACAAGTTGAGGGTGCATAACATTTATTACACTCAATTTTTTCTGATGAAAAAACTTTTTGTTTTATTTTTGATAATTTTTCTTTAGAAACAAAATTTAGCCCCACAAAAAATTATGACAAATCGAATTGTTGTGTTAACAAGTAAACTCTCATTAAAGATTCTTTTCTTAAATCAAGATTATGGGATAATGCAATTTCAACGGATTTTACTCTCTTCACTTTTGAAGAATCATAAACAAGAATTGCAGGAATAATATCTTTCTGTTTATCTTCAGGCATGCTTTGAACTAATCTACCCAAATTTCTAAAGGCATTCCTGACAAACATTATCTCAAAAGAACGAGGATTTCCATGATAAATAGCAACACGAGTTAAAATCCCATAACCATTAAAATCATCAGGACGATCGGTTGGTTTTCCTTGTTCATCCAAAATTAGTTCTGTACCATTTTTTAAGATATTCTCAATACAACTTATTACTACATCATTTCCTGCTTCCGAAAAACCAGGAAGAACAATTTCATTTTTCTTGGAAGTAGCAATTCCCCTAAGATATACAGGAAATTGATTAACATAAAAAGAATTTATATCCATTAAAGTACAATTACAACAACAGATTTCTTTGATTTTGTCTTCCATAAGTAGTCAAAAATAATGATTATTTATAAGTGTTACTAAAGGATTAAGAGAAAACTTTGTGGGTGCTTATAATAAAATTTATATAAATCATTCAATCAGTATAAAAAATGACAAAAGATTCACAAACGGACAAATTAAAGAAAGTAAAAAAAATGTATTCCTTTTGGGGTAGATTTCCCTCTCTTTATAGTGCCCAAGATATAATCACATTTTTGGGAAGAGCAAAAACCATAAGAAGCCTAGCAGTTAAAAAGATGGGTTTAAAAAGAGGTGACAAGACATTAGAAGTTGCCTGTGGTTCTGGTAGAAATTTTCCCTACTTGGTTGATGCCATAGGCAAAGACGGTTTCATTCTCGGTTTTGATTATAGCCAGGAGATGCTTGATGCCTCGAAACAATTATCCAAACAAAATGAATGGAGTAATATAAAATTAATTCAGGGGGACGCAACACAACTTAAAATAACCGAAAAGAATTTTGATGGTGTTGTAAGTATTCTTGGAATTAGCGCAATTCCTGATTGGGAAAAAGCACTTGAAAGATGTCATGATGTTCTTCGCTTTGAAGGAAAATTGGTTGTTTGCGATGCTCGTCTTTTTACCGGATTTCTAAAATTCCTTAATCCTCTAATTAAAGTTATTTATTCAAAATTTGCTGCATGGGATCCTTCTAAAAATATCCCGGAAAAAATGAAAGAAATTTTTGGAAATGTTGAACTAGAAAACCTTAATTTTGGTACATTTTTTATTGCTGTATCTGTTAAAAAAGAGAGATAAATGTGGGAATTGTAATTAAAAAAATATTTTAAATAAGAATCTATTTCCTTTTCTTCTCGATGATCTTCTTTATTTCTCTTTTGAATTTTTGTGCTCGTTCGAGTGATGTTTTGGCTTTTGATTTGACGAGTATTTCTCCCATTTCGTATGTGAATGTGCTTCGTTTGTTTTTTTCATAAAAGTATTCTTCGATTAGTTCGTCTGCTTTTTGTTTTCCTAAGAGTTCACTTGCGTCTTCTTTTGCGTCAGCGAAATCGTTAAGCAATTCTTTCTGTAGTTTGCCTGTTAGATAGAAATGTGAAACTATTATATCAAAAGTTACTGCATGGATTGACAAATCAGATTTTATCTTGATTCCTTCATTCTCAAGCAAAGCTCTTGCCATATAAAACATAGAATAATAACTTGCATTTACTGTCCAAAGCAGACCGTTGAAGCTTGTGAAACCAAGGAATTTTTGCTTTTCGGGGTCAGTTGATATTTCAAATAATACTTTTGCCGAGTCAATTGAATCTTCAGCGTTTTTTAAGAAAAATGATGTATGTTCAGACTTACATTTTGTCATGATGATTCCATCAGCAACATATTGTTTTACCCTTTTTTCTGCTTCTTTTAACTTCTTTTCTTCAAGCATTTTAAGTTCTCCCTCTTTGTATTAACCGGTAAAATAATTCTCCACCATATAAAACTATATGTTTATTAAGTATCTCATTCATGATATTTAATTCATCTCGTTTTGCAAACATTTCATAAACACTCTCAAAACTAACGACTCTTTCTTCAAAAGGCAAATCATAATTTGATGTTAGGTTATGAAGGAATTTTTCGTGGAACTCAACTTTGTTTGAGTTATCCACTATTAATAAAATATCAATATCTCTTGGTTTGTCTGATTCAACAATAGAACCAAATAATAATAAGACGAAATTGTCTTCTTTAATCTTATTAATAATATCTTGTGTAAAGAGTTTTAGGTCTTTATACTTTCCTTTGCTTAAAAGTTCATCTCTTCTAAGAGATTCAACAAAAGCTAAAGTTTCATGATAATTTTTATAAATTAAACTAAGATTTTTGTGTTTGTCCATCTGAACAAGGCTATATTCTACTAAAGGTTGAATTGCTCTATGAGCTAATGACACATTCATATTTAATATTCTTGCAACTTCCCTTAAGGTGTATGATTCAGTAATATGTCCCGCAAATAATTGTAATATTTTGATTGTTGATTTGTTTAAGTACATCTGTTTACCTTTTAATAAACAAGTGTTTACTTATTAGTATATAAATGTTTGTTTTTTAATACTCGTTTAGCATCCATTAATTTCAATGATTTTCTACATTAAGAAAATTTTTATTATTCAGTCTCCTATAAGAAAAGCCATTGCTAATTTTACTTTCACATTTAGCCATAAACTATTAACTAAATATTTTATTCCTCCAGATTTCAGGCTTTGCTTGAATATTTCATTTGGTGTTTTTGATAACAAGATATCAATGACTGTTCTCTCATCCACAAAAATATCAATATCAGAATCTTCAAGAGTTCCATAATCTAATACTTTTATTTTCTCATCCTCAAAAACAAGTTTTATCTTATCTATATTATTGTTTAATCTCTTGAACTGTAAATTTGCAGTAAAATTTCCTATTAATGATTTCGCATGTCCAACCATTAAATCTAGATTAGTGTTCATCACATCTTTTCCATGTTCTACTAGCCATTTCTTATTTATCTCATATCTTATCATTCCATTTTTTAATGCAGCTCTTAACTGTTCGTTTGGTTCTTTTGAGAATAGAAATGTTTTAGCTATGTTCTCTGTCATTGTTATCATGATATTAGGATTTTTTATTTGCCCACGATCAACATAGAATGTATGGTTTTTATCATGATATTCAAATTTTAATTTATCATTACTTCCATTGTTTCTTTTGATATTTATATTAGAATTAAAATCTCCTATCATAGGGCTAAAATTAAATATTTTTTGGCATACAGAAATTAATAATGAAACTGTATCACCTGGATCTCTTAAATATCTGTTAATATAAGATGTATCCTTTATAGATATATTATCTTTTATTAGTTCTATTAGTGGATTAAGTTTAGATTTTATATTAGATATTTTATCTCCAATCTCAAAAGTTTCCCATGAATCTATTAAGTGTTTATTATACAATAATTCTCTTGTTTCATCAATTTGTTTTTCAACATCATATGACTTTTGAATCATGTTGACTGCTTCTTCATATTTTCTTTTATCAATCAATTTTTTAGTTTCTGCGATTATTTTTTCTAGTTGTTCTGAAAGTTTTCTTATTTTTTCTAATCCAGTTATTCTATCTTTAGTTTTAGCATTAATTTGTTCAACTGGCAGTGGTGTAGCTTTTTGTTCCTCTTTTTGTTCTATTTGCACTGGAGCTGGAGTTCTCATTATTCTTGTAGTTATCTCTCTTAATCCAAATACTGAAGCTGCAACAACTAATAATAAAGCAGCTATTTTTTTCCCTCTGTCTTGCCCTGCTATTTTTGCCACAATATACTTTTATAAATTATAATAATAAATCTTTCGTTCTAATAATATGCAATTTAACTCTAATATCTATAATAGATTATAACATTCTTTTATAAAAGTCTTAGTGGAAAGGTTTATAAAAATTAATATCTATTGGTAATATTATGGACAAGCAGGAACTTAAACTTAAGGTCATGGAAGCTCTTCAGGAAGAAGCCTACAAAGGTGTTGTTAGGATAGATTCCCAGACTATGAGGGATATTAATGTCCGTCCAGGTGATATTGTTGAAGTTGAAGGTTCTCGTAAGACTGTTGGTGTTGTTGATAGAGCTTATCCTACTGATGTTGGTCAGGCTGTAATTCGTATGGACGGTATTATGAGAAGGAATGCTAAAACCAGTTTAGGTGAATTCGTTAAAGTCCGTAGAGCTGAAGTTAAGGAAGCTAAGTCTGTTACTATTGCTCCTGCTCAGAAAGGTGTTACTATTCAGGCAGATCCTATTTATTTCAAACGTGGTTTAATTGGTAGAGCTTTATTGAAAGGAGATCAAGTAGCTTTAGGTGGTGGTAAACGTAGACGTAGAGCTATGGAAGGTGGTCCTTTTGAAGATATTTTTGATATTTTCGAGCCTGATTTTGGTATTTTTGGTTTTACTGGTTTGAAATTTATTGTTGTTAATACAGATCCTAAGACAGCTGTCCTTGTTACTGAGAATACTGAAGTCACTTTGAATCCTAAAGCTGTTGAAGTCTTGGAAGAGAAAGTTGTTGAAGTCACTTACGAAGATATTGGTGGTTTATCTGAAGAAGTTAGAAAAATTAGAGAGATGGTTGAACTTCCTCTGAAACATCCTGAACTTTTCCAGAGACTTGGTATTGATCCTCCTAAGGGAGTTCTCTTGCATGGTCCTCCTGGTACTGGTAAGACTTTATTAGCTAAAGCTGTTGCTAATGAAACTAATGCTCACTTTATTCATTTAGATGGTCCTTCTGTTATGTCAAAATATGTTGGTGAAGCAGAAAAAAGGATTCGTGATATTTTCGAAGAAGCAGAAAAGAATGCTCCTAGTATTATTTTCATTGATGAGATTGATGCTATTGCAAGTAAGAGAGAAGAAAGTTATGGTGAAGTTGAACGTCGTGTTGTTGCTCAATTATTAGCTACTATGGATGGTCTTAAATCTCGTGGTAGGGTTGTAGTTATTGCTGCAACTAACAGACCTAATGCTTTGGATCCTGCTTTGAGACGTCCTGGTAGATTTGATCGTGAAGTAGAGATTGGTGTTCCTAAACAAGAAGGTAGATTGCAGGTTTTAAAAATTCATACTAGAAATATGCCATTGACTAAAGATGTTGACCTTAATGAATTAGCTCGTGTTACTCATGGTTTCGTTGGAGCAGATCTTGAAGTTCTTTGTAAAGAAGCTGCTATTGTTGTTTTAAGAAAACTTCTTCCTGAATTGAAATATAAGAAAGATGAGCCTATTCCTGCTGAATTTTTAGAAAAATTAATTATCTCAGCTTCTGATTTCAAGGAAGCTCTTAAATCTGTGAGACCTAGTGCTTTGAGGGAAGTTTTGATTGAGAGACCTACTACTAAATGGGATGATATTGGTGGTCTTGATAGTGTAAAACAGGATATAAAAGAAGCTGTTGAATGGCCTTTGAAGCAGCCTGATGTTTTCAAGAATCTTGGTGTTACAGCTCCTAAGGGGATTTTATTATATGGTCCTCCTGGTACTGGTAAGACTATGTTAGCTCGTGCTGTTGCTAATGAATCTGAAGCTAACTTTATTTTAGTTAATGGTCCAGAATTATTATCTAAATGGGTTGGTGATAGTGAAAAGGGTATGAGAAAGATATTTGAGAAAGCAAGACAAGCATCTCCAGCAATTATTTTCTTTGATGAAGTTGATGCTATTGCTCCTAAACGTGGTCGTTCTTCTGATTCTGGTGTTACTGAGAGAATGGTTAACCAGATGCTTACTGAGATTGATGGTCTTCAAGAATTGAATGATGTTATTGGCCATTGAATAAAGATGTTGAATTGGAGATATTGGCTGACAAGACTCAGAACTTTGTTGGTGCTGATGTTGAATCACTTTGCAGAGAAGCTGCTATTCTAGCTTTACGTAAGGATATTACAGCTAAACAGGTTTCTATGAAAAATTTCAATGAAGCTCTTAAGAAAGTCAAATCATCGATTACTCCTGAAGATATTAAGAAATATGAAGAGATTGAAGATGAATACCTTAGGACTGCTCGTGGTGCAGCAATTCGTGATAAAGAAATGATTAATTATATGGGTTAGATTTTTAATTAATTTTTTCAAATCCATTAAATCTTATTTCTTCATTTTTAAATACTTCTTTAACTAAATATTTTCCTTTTGTATATGTTTTATCTTTTTCTTTGAAATGTGTTGCTTCTAATATTATCACACTTGCTTTTGGTTTTGATAATTCTTGATTTCCTTTTGTCTCTAATAATGGCATCTCTCCATCTAACCAGTAATTTCTTTGATCTATTTTTAAGAATTCATATATTTTATTCTCTTCTAGATTTTCAGGAATGCATTCTTCTTTTTTCCTGTTTCCTTTTTTGTATTCTTCAATATTTCTTAATGCTAGATCAGGATTATATTCTACTTTTATTCCCATTGTTTAATCAACTTTCTTAGTCAACACTATTGGTGTATCTCTTATCAGTATTGTATGTTCTGCTTGTGTTGTCATTCCATCTGATTTTTCTGGTAATTGTGCATACCCATGTATTATTCCTGCTCTCTCTAGATTCGATAATGCTAAAGTAACTTTTGTAGGTGTAAATTTAGTTGTTAGATGTCTTTTTGCGAATGGTAATGTCACAAACTCTTTTTTTATATACTCTAATACCTCTCTTGTTGATGCATCTCTTACTGTTCCTTGTGCATGTAATCTGTAATTTGATGATGGTTTTCCCTCTCTTATCAATCCTACTCCATCTGTTGCAAATGGTTCTATAGCTACTACTATATCCTCTTCTAATTCTGTCTTATCTCCATTATTATAATTTGGTATTGTTAGATGGCTGTGTAATATGTATCTGTCGACTTTATGTCCTGATAAGTTTCTTATTGGCTTGAATCCATATCCTTTGATTATGCTTTCTACTGCCTCTCCTATCTCAAAGATTCTTGTTCCTGGTTTTGCTAATTTTATTGCAGCATTTAGTGCATCTCTGGATGCTTTTATTATATCAGTATGTTTGTTTGTTCCAATCTCTATAGTTGAAGCTGTATCTCCTATATACCCATCTATATGTACTCCCAGATCTAATTTTACTACATCTCCTGTTTTCAGACATAATATATCATCTGGTAATGGTGTATAATGTGCTGCAATATTATTTAGTGATATCTGTACTGGAAATCCAAACTTTCCACCTTTTTTTTCTATATAATCCTCAATTTTTCTCGCTATTTCTAATACATTAGCGCCATCTTTTAATAATGTTATTCCATACTCTCTTGCTTCTCCAGCTATCTCTCCTGCTTTCTTCCACTTCTGTAATTCTTCATTTTGCATTAGTTTTATCCTAAATAGTAAATTTATAACGTTTTCTAATCAAAAGAATAATTATAAATATTTCATAAATTCTTCTCTTGTTACTTGTAAGTCATGTTTGATTATTTTATTTAGTAATCCTCTGTCTAATTCTTCTCCTGGATGATTTGGTATTGTAGTAGTTCTTCCATCTTCATGTTCAAAAAACATATGGCTTCCTTCTTGTCTTTTTAATTCAAAGCCAATTTTCTTAAGAATTTTAATCACTTCTCTTGCTGTCAAGAGTGGCACTTTATTCATTATTTATGCCTCTACTTCTACTTTTTGTAATCCTATAAATTTTACTTCTGTGTCTACTGGATCTTTACATTTTAGATATAATTGTATAACCTCTTTTGTTCTTTCCATTAATTGGTCTAATGTTTTTGCTTGTGTATGACATCCTGGAAGTTCTACTACACTAGAGATAAGATATCCATCTTCTCCTTGCTCTATTAAAACTATGGGAGTTGACATTGCTTCATTGTTTCCTATTAAGGAAATTAAGTTTGAAGATCTTAAGAATAAGGTTGTTGGTGTTGATTTCTTTAATGTTGCTTACCAGTTTTTAAGTTCTATTCGTGGTTATGATGGTACTCCTTTACATGATTCTAAAGGTAAAGTTACCTCTCATCTTCAAGGGTTGTTTTCTCGCTCTCTTAATCTTATGTCTAAAGGTATTAAGTTAGTCTATGTTATTGATGGTATTAGTCCTGAATTAAAACATATGACTAAGGAAGAAAGAAACTCTCGTAAATTAGAAGCTGAAGCTAAATTTCATGAAGCAGAGGATGATGAGAATTATGATGATATGTTGAAATATAGTAAGCAGTTTATCCGTTTAGATAGTGAGATGGTTAAGGAGAGTTGTGAATTATTGGAAGCTATGGGTCTTCCTGTTATATATGCTCCTAGTGAAGCTGAGGGTCAGATTGCTTTTATGTGTAAGAATAATGATGTTTATGCTTGTGCTTCTCAGGATGCTGATTCTTTGATGTTTGGTTCTCCTCGTTTGATTCGTAATATGACCTTATCTCAGAAACGTAATGTTCGTGGCAAGACTATTTATACTTTTTTAGAATTTATTGAACTTAAAGAACTTCTTGAAAAATTTCAGATATCTCATGATCAGTTGATTGTTATTGGAATACTCTGTGGTACCGACTTCAATAAAGGTGGCGTAGTTGGTATTGGTCCTAAGAAAGCTTTAAAGTTAGTTAAGGATTATAAAAATTTTAAAGATTTTGATAAGATGTTTTCTTCTTTGAATGTAGATTTTGATTGGAAGGAAGTCTATGATATTTTTAAGAATCTTCCTGTTGAAAAAAATTATAAATTGAAATGGAATCCTATTGATGAAGTTAAAGTTAAAGAGATTTTAGTTGATCGTCATGAATTTAATTGGGAAAGATTGAAAGCTTTGATTGATAAATATTATGAAGAAAACAAGTCTAGTAATCAGAAAGGTTTAAGTGATTTCTTTTAACGTCTTTTATCTTTTCTAGACATGATTTTAGAAAATTTATTCCTCGTTTGCGTGCCAGTATAATTAGGATTTATAATCAATGTGATTGATAATGTTTTTACAACTTTTCCAGTAAATCTATCAACAATATTACAAGCAATTAATCTTTTACCAGGGCTCCTTGCTTCTAATACAGCATAAAAATTATTGTTTTCATCTGTAGATTCATAAAAATTTTCATTATTATCTAAACCTGCAATCTCAAAATCGAGCTTATAATTATTCAAATCCAAATTTTCATCCACTATTTTAAATAAATAGTTTTTATTCATCTCACCATAAATATATTCATAATTTTTATCAGATTCTATTAATGGAGTTACTAGGTTATTAGAATCAAATAAACCAAACATTAGTTTATCATTTCCTAAAGTAAATGTTCTTCCACTTGATGGGATCATATTCTCTTCATCACTTTTATTTTGGACTCTATCTCTTAAAGGGACATTTCTAGGATTAACAGCATATTAATATAATCAGAAGATCTTTGCATTGCAGTAGTATAATCAAGAGGATTTACATCTGAACTAGCCTCTATATCTATAAATATAGTTTTAATTTCCTTGCTTAGTAATCCCAAGAAACCTTTAGTTCTTATCTCACATTTTATGATTCTTGTTCCAGGATTATTTATTTCTAATTCTCCTTTCAATATCCCATTATTTTCTACTGGATAAACTAACTCTCCATCTAAATTAGATTCAATTAATATTTTACAATATTCAAGTTTTTCTCCATTAGGTAATATTGGGTAGATATCTAATTGGTCTCCTAATCTTGCATTCATTACATTATTATAAGAATTAGCTTTCTGAGCAGCATATAATGTTACATTAGGTTGACCACGAGGAGTTATCTTTACTAGAAAATTATCATAGAAATTTTGTGTATTATTTGAAGTTTGAGAATTAGAAGTAGACTGATTGTTAAACATAGGTGGTCCATTGCCTAAATTTAATATTAGGATATCCGGAGTTCCACAAATCAATACCCTCCCATTCTCTTCTCTTGTTGGCAATGGGACAATAAAGTAACTGCCGACAATAAATGAAACTAGATTTAGTGGTGTTCTCTGTCCTATTCCAATAGTTTTAGGTTTATAAGAACTTATATTATTTAGATTAATATTATTATTTTTAAGTTCATTGATCTGTTGTGGATTTAAATCGCTTGCTTTGATTAATACCCATCTTATTTCTTTAACGATTCTTCCAAGATCATTAACTACTACTGACTCCAGATTAATTGTACCTTTTTGTGGATATACTAAATCTAAAGGATTAGATGGAGCTGATATCCTGACTCTAATTCCTGGTGTACTATTTCTTTGATTATAATTATTTGAAGAATTTGTACTGCTAGACGAAGAACCTGCCCATGATGCACCAGCACCTGTTGGTATTATTGTAGGTGTTTTACTTGTTGGATTAGGTTGTTGATCAGTATTTATTGTTATTATAATCCTCTTGACAAAAGCACCGTTCTTTTTGAATATGAATGTTATTTTCTTTTGTTGTGGGTGTATTACTCTCAATACTGAGACTCTATCTTTAGAAGTTTTACTATATTTGAATATATCACTGGAATGTTTTATAGCTAGAACTTCAATTTCATGACCAGGTTTTTTAATCTTTCCTGCAACTTTGGGAATAAAGTAAACAATTTCATTTATTGGAACATTATTATATTCTCCATCAGAATTATAATATAATTCATTATTGTTACCATTTTGCATTCTTACAGCTATAAAGATATTGTCCCCTGTTGGAGGATTATTGTTTCCCTGATTAGGATTTTGATTATTTTGTTGATTTCCTGTTTGATTACTCTGTCCACCACCAGGAGTATTTGATCCTCCCTGTCCCTGTGGTCTTATACCTACAATTAATATTGCATCAATATACCCTATAGTTTTTATTATTGGATTTTTCCATGTTCTCTTTGTTAAAATATTAGCTCTTAATACTTTATTTCCTGCTGAGTCAAATGTGACATTAACACCCTCAACATTAGGAATTAATTGTAATTGTTCATTTTTTGCAAATCCTCTTAATTTCTCAAAGTGTACTTCATAAATTGATGTATCAACATTTTCTATTACAAAATGGTATAATCCTCCTAAATAAATATTTAATTTAAAATCTGTTGAAGAAGATATTAATGGTGTTGAAGTTATATCATTCTCATATACAACCATAGAAGGTCTGTTTGATCTGTTTCCTCCAGCATTATTATTTGATCCTCCGCCAGGTGTATTAGATCCTTGACCTCCATTTCCTGCCTGATTAGGATTATCCTTGACATCAAACATTACTCTTCCCATTATGAGATTCCCTAATGCATCAAATCTTGGTGCTATATTAGAGGTTATAGCATAAGCAATTATTGTATAGGTCTTATTAGGTTTCATTGTAGCTTTTCCTAGATAATTATCTCCAGCTTTGAATTTCACAACCTTTTGATCTAAAGACCCAAATCTAGATGCTCTTCTTAGACCAGTTAATTTTGCAAACTCTTTCTTGCTTATCTTTGGTGGATGTATTCCATCTATTATTGCCCAGCTTATCTCTGATTTAGGCATTATTCCGCTTATTGAATATTCTAACTCTATATCCTGTCCTATAATTGCATTGAAACTGTCAACTACATTCCCATTTGTTTTTATTATAATCTCTCCAGGTTGTGATATTACTCTTATCTTAGTTCTTCCTATTCCAAAATTTGTTGGATTTGCTACATCAGTGACTCTAACAAGTATTTCTTTTTCTTCATCTGGTTGTGTAAAATGTGCATTAGTAAGAGTAAAATCTATTCTATCCATGTTTGGTCCGCTTCCTATTGGAACATTTCCTAAGAACCATTCATATTCAAAGATATTTGATCCTCCAAAATATCCTTTTCTTGAAAATTCTGCTTTAAACACAACTCTCTCTCCTAGATTATATCTTAGTTTATCAGGTATTTTTTTTATTGTTACATCTTTTATTTTTCTGTCTTTAGGTCCAGGAGCACTATAAGGTCCTGGTGCAACTCTTCTTTTGAATCTCTCCCACATAGAACTCCAGAATCCAGGTGCTCCTCCAGATGAGCCATGAGAACCACCTAATCCTCCAGATCCTCCTGATCCACCAAATGAACTTTTTACTAAAGATATAAGTAACCATACTAGTCCTGCTAGTACTAAATATGGCCATAATTTATTGAATAATTCATTTGCACTTAATAATCCGCTTATTGAAGGAAACATTACTGGAAGGAACAAGAATGCAAGTATTAATAAAAATATTAATAATCCCCATGGGAAAGCCCCCTTATTTTCTCCGTTGCCTTTGAACCATGAGAATATAGCAAGGAACATCAAGACCATTATTCCGAATAAGAAGAACCATCCGAAGTTTTCTATTGTATATCCATATTGTGCAAATAAGTAAGCAATACTTAAGCCTCCTAATGCACCGAACGCAAGATAGAAGTATCCTAAATTGTTCTCATGCTCTTTTCCCCACCATAATGATACAAATACTCTGAATGCTGCTGATATTATGAAGAAGAATAATAAAAAGTGTGTTGTGTTCCTATTATCGTTGTAAATTTGTACAATATCAAAAACATCTGGTGTTAGATAATATAAGAAGCTCTCAAATAATGCATATACAGATGGTAGGAATAATATGAGAAACAGACTAGTAAGTAATAAGAATCGCCATCTCTTTTTATCTAACATGGTTTTTTATTATAAAAATGCTTATATAAATCTTACGTTTATTATATTCGATAATGAAGTGCATTAAAGTTGAATTAAAGGATATAGAAAAGACCAGGATATCGTTATTGAATGATGGTTTTATTAATAATAATTATAAAATATTAAAAGAGGATAATTTTGCTTATATTCCAGTTAAATCTGAAATTAAAGGTTTTAAGGTTTATAATAAAAAACTTGTTAAATTAGATTCTAAAAAATCTATAAAAGAATTGCTTAAAAAAGAGCTTTCTAAAAAAGAGTTATCAATAGTGAATTCATCTTTTGATATTATTGGGTCTATAGGAATCATTGAAATTCAAAATGAGTTATTACATAAAAAATTCTTAATCGGTAATGCTTTATTAAGTTCTAATAAGCAGATTAAGACTGTAGTTAGAAAATTAGGGGCTCACGAAGGCGAATTCAGAATTCAAAATTACGAATTTTTATCAGGTGTTAATACTTTTGAAACTATTCATAAAGAGTCAGGCATTAATATAAAAATTGATATTTCTAAAACTTATTACAGTCCCCGTTCTAGTAATGAAAGATTGCGTATATCTAAATTAATTAAAAATGATGAATCAGTTCTGGTTATGTTTTCAGGCATTGGTATTTACTGTTTTATATTATCAAAGTTTTCTAAAGCTAAAAGCATTTACGGTGTTGAAATTAATCCTTTTGCTCATTCTATAGCTCAAGAAAATTTAAAATTAAATAAAATAAAGAATGTCGAATTATTTTGTGGTGATGTAAAAAAAGTTCTCCCGGAATTAAACAATAAATTTGATAGAATTATTATGCCTCTTCCTAAAACTTCTGTAGAATTCTTGCAATTAGCAATAAATAATCTTAATACTAATGGTATTATTCATTTATATTTTTTTAGTTCTTTAAAAAATTCTAATGATTTTATTAATGATATTTGTTCTGAATACAATCTTAAACTTCTTAGATTGATAAAGACAGGTCAGAGCAAACCTAATGAATATAGGATGTGTGCTGATATCATTAGATTATAATAAATCTTATTAATAGAAAAATCAGATAATTCTTTATGATTAATGGTGCTGTATACAATCTAGATATCGATCGTTTTGTATATGATGAAGAAAAACAGATAGTTCATATCTCTAGTGATGATTCTTCAGAGATTCCAAGATTTAGGGATTCAGTTTTAGTGACTTTAGAGGGTATATTAGAGGATAAAGATATAATGGAGACATCTAACGATGAAAAACAACTTTATGATAATATAGATACAAATGCAGGAAATCCAATTTTAAGAGTTAGGGTATATGCACTAACAAGTATAGCTTTCGCTGTAATATCTGTAGATCCAGAATATAATCCTGATCTTGTAGGAGTTATTGCGTCAAAAGACGAGCTTTTAGAATACTTGTTTAGTAGATAGTTTTATTAACATTTCTTCTATATTTATTAATGCGCAATGATTTGGTGAACACCCGTTGAGGTTTAACCTATGATTGATGGAAGTAGCTTATGAGCGCAATTTTTATATAACCATTGACTTCTAGAATACTAATGAAAAAGAGGAGTGATAGTATTAGCACTAAGTTAAACAGGGTTCTTAAAGAAGAAAAGAAAGTTGAAAGATTAGAAAAGTTGCAATTAAAAGAGATTAATTCTGAAAGAAAAGAACTAAAATTTATGCATAAAAAAGAATCTAAGATCCAGAATGAACAGTTGAAAGAATTAGAGAAATTGAAAGAATTAGAAAAAGAAATATCAAAAGAAGTTGGTAATCATCCTTTAAGGAAATTATCATATAAAGATGCCGGTAAGTCTATGATAGGTGCATTCGTTGGTATTGTCAGTCATTTTACAGTTTTAGAAGGTGTTCACTTCGCAGAGAATGTCTCTAGTACTAAAGCATCTTTTTTATTTTTAGTATCTTTTGGTATTGGTTTGATAATGTTATATTATACTGGTTTTAGGAAAATAAAAGATCCTAAACTATTAGTTATCCTCCCTTTGAGATTATTTTTAGTTTATTCAATCACTATTATAGCTATTATTATAACAATGCTGGTCTTTGATACAATAAAACAAGGTCATGTATACAGCCAAATAGCAGTTCTTAGCTTGCCTGCTATTATTGGTGCTTGCGCTGCTGACTTGATTGGTGGTGAATGATGAAAAGAAATGAAGATCAACCTAGGATGAAGATAAATTTATTAAATAATCTGGAAAAGAGTACTCTAGAAACTTGGAAAAAGTTGATTGGACATTTTATTTATTATGTAAGAAATGTAATTTATTTAAAGGAAGATAGTGCAACAAAATATAGGATAATAGAAGGAATAACAATGTCTTATAGATTAATGCCAAAAAGTTCTCATCAAGAAAAAATATTGATAGCTCTAAAAGAATATGGTATTGTAAAAGAATGTTTAGAGATTATAGAAAGAAAAGAATTTGACAATCCAGGTTTAGATCAAAAAAATAGAGAATTAGAAAGATTAAACAAATTATTATAATCCTAATTCTAAAGCAGCTTTTCCTTTAGCCTTTAAAGCAGTTGGTGCCTCTCCCCCATGCCATGTAGATTTTGGTTTTATCTGTAATGGATATATCTTTTCAGAATTATCATCTAATATTATTGCTGATCCTCTCATTCTTGGTAAGATATTGAAGTATTTTGTCATGTCTCCATATAGATAACTCTGCATCATACTGTTTAATGCTATTAAATCTCTTCTGGCAGTTAATCTGTGGCTTATTACTATATCTGTCTGTGTTATCACATCTTTATGTATCTCTCCTGGTTGTTGTGTTGCTAATATTAAACTGATTCCTGGCTGTCTCCCCTCTCTTAATATTGTCACAAGAGCATCTGTTGCTGCTGTTTTTTCATTTTTTTTCAAGAACATATGCGCTTCATCTATTAGTACCCATACTATTGGCAATTCATCTCCTGTTTTTTCTATTGTAGTATCAAAATATGAATGTCCTCTCTCTATATCTTCCAATTCCTCTTTTTTTCTTGCTACTACTCTCTCTTCCATTAATTTTTTGCATACTAGACTTGTTACTAGACATTTTACATTTTCCTCTTTGTATGCACTTATATCTAATACTGAAACCTTACCAGCAGCAACTATCTGTTTTATTGGTGTGCTTTTCTCACTGAATATTCCCCATTCTTTTGTTGCTAGAAATCTGTTTATTGTAATTAATCTTGTCCTGTCATCTATTCTTTTATTATTCTCAACAGTTTTTATTATTTCATCAACTGAATAATTATTTTTAATATTTTTTAGTTCAGCCAAGCTTGATTCTATTGCTGCTCCTATATCATCATTTACAGAAACTTCAAATGTATTGCACCAGTCACTAGCACTTAATTCAGAAGGATTTATTGTAAAAGCATAATCTGTTGGTATTCCTTTCTGTTTATAAAGTTCATAATATCCTGCTGGTGTATATATTTGTACATCTAATGATTTTTTCTGTAAACCCCACTCTTCTAATAAATCTTCATCTTTCAAATTAGGATATTTCATTGTCCAGAATATTCCCATTGTATCTATCATTAATACTGCAATCTTATTTTTAATCTCTATTGGCAAATCTGACATCTCTTCTGCTATTGCACTAAGCGAGTACGACTTTCCGCTACCACGCTTGCCAGCAACGAGTACTACATGTGTTTTTGTTACATCTAAATATATCTTATTTGATAATGATGTAGTATTCCCCATTCTTACATAATGTTTTCCTAAGAATACAGTTCCTTGTAATCCAAGTGCTTTCCTGTCTGATTCACTTCTTCCTACAACTATTTCATACATCTTTTTCCATTTATAGTTTATTCTCTATCATTAATATACTTTATTATGAATGTAGAATTCTCTATCATAATATTTATAAATCAAAGATCTCTAGAAAACTCATGTTTCATAAATTAAAGAGTAATAAAAACTTAAAATTTGTTTCTATTATCATAGGTGTTTTTATCGTTATTCTATTGGCAGGTCTTATTGTTAAGAATGTTTTAGGTGATAAAGCTCAGATTGGTGATATTATAAGTATTGAATACTCTTTATATCTTGAGAATGGTTCATTGATGGATACAAACGTTAAGAGTATTGCAGATAAATATAATATAGACACTCAACATTATGATCCTTTGATATTTGCTCTTGGTTCAGGAGAGATAATTTCAGGACTTGATAAAGCTCTTGTTAATTCTAAAAAAGGAGATAATCTTCATGTTGTTATAAATCCAGAAGATGGTTATGGTATTTATGATCCATCACTTATACAAAATGGTATACCAAGATTTGTTGAAGTTCCTTTATACTCAAAGATTCCAAAAGATAAATTTGCTGAAATATTCAGTTCAGAACCAGTTATAGGTAAAGAAATAAATAATCCTAACATGCCTTGGGGATTTTCTATAACTAAAATAGAAGATGATATCATAACAATAAAAAGTATTGTTGAAAAAGATGAAAAAGTTCAGGTTCAGGGTTATGATTATCTTGTAAAAGAAATAAATAATGAGAACATCACTCTTTACAGTTTATTGAATGCTGGAGATAAGATAAGCCTTAATTCTGGATATGGTGCTATATATGGTGTTATTGTCTCTATGAACGAAACGTCCTTTGATATTGATACTAATCATCCTTTAGCAGATAAGGTTTTAATCTTTGATGTTAAAGTTCTTGATATAAAGAAAAATGATGTCCAGATTTCAGCAGAAGTTAAATAATTATAAATTTTGTAAATATTCTTTTTCTTCTTTATTTAATTTTATCTCTTCAGCTATCTTATCTTGTTTTATGAATTCTCTATAATAATTAAAAGTTTTAAATATCCTTTTAGTGCTTATATGTAATATTGGTGATAATTTCTTTGATATTGATAATTTTTTATTGTTTCTCATGTTTGCCTGCCATATCTTTAATGGTAGCATCGGCCTCTTGAATACACTAGGTTTTATTGTTGATTTTGATCTTGATATAGATACACCTCCGCAGCATAATATATTCTGGTAATGCATGAATGCCCAGTGTTGCCATCTTATTATTCTTGCTTTAAAAAGGTCAGCTTTCCCTAATCTTACATAAGCTTTCTCTAGATCTTCAATATTATCATATTCTATAGGTAAATTCTCATCTATCCATAACATCAGTTCATTTAGATCCATATCTAGAAATTCAGTCATCTTATATGATTGTAATGATTTTGATTTGAATATCGTATTTAATACATTCTCTATTGATATTTCATAATCTCTCTCTGTTAGTTCATCTAATACTAATTTATTTCCTGCTAGAGAGACTTGTAAGTCATTTATTGCAGCTCTCACATCACCAGAAGCATTTATTGCTAATTTCTTTAATGATATCTCATCATGTATTATTTTTTCATTTTCACATATTTTTTTCAGTATTGATTCTATATCTTTATTGCTTAAGGTTTTGAATTCAATTTGTATTGATGATTTTTTTAATTCTTTTATCTTATCATGACTTAAGTCATTTGTTGTCATTATTATTGGAAAACTTGTAGTCTCAAGTATTTTATTTAATGCCTGTACTCCACCTCTATCATCATTGCCGCTTATTGCATCCACCTCATCTATTAATATTATTTTCCCTTTGTTGAATAAGCTCTTTTGTTTTGAATTCTCTCCCACTATTTTTTCTATGCTTTCCCTGTCTCTGAAATCAGATGCATTTACCTCTTTGATTTCATAATCTAGTTCATTAGCTAATACATGCACAGCAGAAGTTTTTCCAACACCTATTGTTCCATGCATTATTACAGCTTTTCTTTTTACATTTGGGAAATTATTTATAAAATTCCTTAATTCTCTTATTGCTTCATCATGTCCTATAATATCTTTCAACGTTTTTATTTTATATTTTTCTATGAAGATTTCCATGATTATTAATTTCTAGCAATATATGCTAATAAAGCTTCCAGTTGGATGTTATCATTTGCTCCCTCTACTAATCTGAACTCTACCTCTCCGCATCTCTCTATTATTCCAAGTTTTTTATCATCTGTAATATCTAGTTCCATTATCTCTCTCTGTATCTGTTTTAATATATCTATTCCAGATAATCCATTATTTAACATTGTATCTAATAACTTATTTCTTGCTAATATAAATTTTTTATTCAACGCTAATATTACTATCTCTTTCACATCTTTTGATTCATTTTTTGATGCAAATTCATCTATCTCTTTTTCTGTTATTGTTTTTGATGTTGATGCGCATGATTGTAATACATTCTGTAATTGTCTTATATCTCCCCCAGTTAATTCATACAATCTTGTTATTGTTGATTCATTTACTACTAGTCCTTCGTCTTTTGTTATTTTCTTTACTATCTCTATTAAGTCTTCTTTTCTTAATGGTTTGAATTTGAATATTGCACATCTTGATTTTATAGGATCTATAACCTTGTTTACAAAATTGCAGCTTAATACAAACCTGCATGAACTAGAATAAGTTTCCATTGTTCTTCTCAATGCTTGTTGTGCCTCTTTTGTTAACGCATCACACTCATCTAATAATATTAATTTAAATGGTATATTTGCTAACCCTTTTGTTTTTGCAAAATCTTTTACCTCATTTCTTATTACATCTATTCCCCTGTCATTTGATGCGTTTAATTCTAAAAAATTCTGTTTCCAGTCATCTCCGTACAATTCTCTTGCTATTACTAATGCTAATGTTGTCTTTCCTACTCCTGCTGGTCCGCTGAATAATAAGTGCGGTATATTTTTCTGTTCTACTAATGCCTTTAATCTTCTTACTATATCATGCTGTCCTGTTACATCCTCGAACTTCTTTGGACGGTAACGCTCGGTCCAAACGTAAGAATTTTCCATATTTAAAGAATTTTTATAGAATTTATAAAGATTTATATACAAAATACAAACTTATAATGTTTTATGATAAACCCAACTCTAGATCCTTTAGTAACACAATTTTGTGATAGAGTTTCAGATATCATAGGCATCTCTCACAATACTCATCTTGATGATCACTCAGTTATTATAGATTTTAAGAGTGGTTTTCTTTTTAAAAAATATTTTGCTAAAGTCTCTCAGAGTGATGGTTTGGTTGGTATTGATGTTTATGTAGAAAATATTAAAGAATCTAAAGTTAAAGAAATAGAACATATTATACTTCACTTAAAAAAAGATTTAAAAAATAAAAAAATTGATTTGGTTTTCAATAAAGTATTTATCTAAGGTTCTTCGCTTTTGTAATCTTCTTCAGATTCTTCGCTTTCTTCAGATTCTTCTGTAGATTCACTTGAAGATTCATTTGAGTCTGCTGTTGCAGCTCCTACTACCTCTGCAAATCCGACCTTTTTGAAAACTTTGGTGACTTTTACTCTAACATTATCACCTTGTTTAGTATTAGCAACGAATAATACGAAGCCTTTGACCTTAGCTACTCCGTCTCCTTTCTCTCCAACTGCCTCTATTGTTACATTTAATTCTTCACCAACCTGTACTGGTGCAAAACTCCTTCTATTTTCCATCTTATTTACTCTCCTATATCTTTGTTAAACTTTTGTTTAACCTATATATTAGGAGTTATGCCAAAATTTATAAAGTTTTGTTATTGCTAGTTCTATTGTCAAATGGTCAGTTATAATGGTTTTGAGACAGAAAAAGAAGTTTTAGAGTTCTGGGACAAAAATAAGATATTTGACAAATTAAGGAAAAGAAACAAAAATAAAGAAAATTTCTCATTTCTAGATGGTCCTATAACAGCTAACAATCCTATGGGTGTTCATCATGCATGGGGTAGGACTTTAAAGGATTTATTTCAAAGATATAAGGCAATGCAGGGTTTTGATCAGCGTTACCAGAATGGTTTTGATTGTCAGGGTTTATGGTTGGAAGTAGAGACAGAGAAGGATTTAGGTTTTAATTCTAAGAAGGATATTGAAAATTTTGGGCTTGATAAATTCTCAAAAGCGTGTAGAGAAAGAGTTGAAAAATTTTCTAAGATACAAACTGATCAATCAAAATTATTAGGTCAGTGGATGGATTGGGGCAACGACTATTTTACTATGAATGATGATAATATTCAGTCTATTTGGTTCTTCTTGAAAAAATGTCACGAAAAAGGCTGGCTTTACAAGGGTAAAAGGATACTGCCATGGTGTATAAGATGTGGAACAAGTTCATCAAAGCATGAGATGAGTGATGAGGGTTATGCAGATCTTGTTCACCCTTCTGTTTATATTAAGGCTAAAATAAAAAATAGGGATAATGAATATTTATTGATATGGACTACAACTGAATGGACATTATCTAGTAATATAGCTGCTGCAGTTAACCCTGATATTAATTATTCTCAAGTCAGTAAAGAAGGAAATATTTATTATATATCCGAAGCTGTTGTGAATAAACTTGGCGATTGTATTGTTTTAGGGACTATAAAAGGTTCTGATCTTATAGGTATTGAGTATGAAAATTTTTATCCTGAGATTGATGTCCAGAAAGGAAATAATCCTAGAGTAATCCCCTGGGATGAAGTCGGAGAGAAAGATGGTACAGGTATTGTTCATATTGCTCCTAGTTGCGGTGATGCTGACTATGAATTAGGTAAAAAACTAAAATTAAAGTTGATAGATGCTGCTTTAGATGAATTTGGTAATTACAATAAAGGTTACGGTTGGCTCTCAGGGAAGAATGTTAAGGATGTTAAAAAAGATATTGTTAAAGATTTAGATAAGAGGGGTATTTTATTCAAAGTTGAGAACTATAAGCATCGTTATCCTATATGCTGGAGATGTAAAGAAGAATTAGTCTTTAGATTAGACTCTTCATGGTTTATTTCTTGTGATGAGATAAGACCTATTATGAAAAAAGAATCTGCAAAAGTTGTCTGGTATCCTGAACATGTCGGTAAATTGATGCAGGATTGGCTTGATAACATGGAAGACTGGAATATTTCAAGAAAAAGATATTGGGGTCTTCCTCTGATGTTTTATGAATGTGATTCCTGTAAAAATACTGAAGTTATTGGTTCTTTGAAAGAATTGAAAGAAAAGGCAATTGATAAAAAAGCTGTTGATTCTCTTCCAGAATTGCATCGTCCATGGATTGATGATATTAAGATAAAATGTAAATGTGGTAAACCTATTGAGAGAGTTAAGGAAGTAGGGGATTGTTGGCTTGATGCAGGTATTGTTCCATTTTCTACAATGAAATATTTTGAAGATAGGGATTATTGGAAAAAGTGGTTCCCAGTTGATTTAGAAATAGAGATGAGAGCTCAGGTAAGGCTTTGGTTCTACGCTCAGTTATTCATGTCAGTTGTCCTTGAAGGTGTTGCTCCATATAAAAGAGTTTTATGTTATGAAGAAGTAAGAGATGAGAAAGGTGAATCAATGCATAAAAGTAAGGGTAATGCTATATGGTTCGATGAAGCTGTCCAGAAGATGGGTGCTGATGTTATGAGATGGCAGTATTGTTCTCAGAATCCTCAGTATAATCTTAATTTTGGTTATGCTCCAGGTAAAGAAATTCAAAGAAATCTTTTAGTGATTTATAATCTTGCAAATTATGTTAAGCAAAGTTGCACTAATCCTTCTAAGTCTTCTAGTAATGATCAGGCTAGTTTATGGATTTTATCAAAAAAGGAAAAACTGAAGTTAGATGTTACTAAATTTATGGATGGTCTTGAATACTATAAGGCAATTGATGAAATAAAAAAGTTTCTGATATCTGATTTGTCTAAGGCTTATGTTCAGGCTATAAGAGATAGTTTGGAGGATCCTAAAGTTCAAAAAGTTCTTTATGATTCTTACTTTGAAGCTATTGTTTTGTTAGCACCTTTCCTTCCATTTACTGCAGAAAAGATTAATCTTGAAGTCTATAACAAACCATCAATTCATCTAGAAAAATGGCCTGTAGCTGATGAAAAATTGATTGATGAAGATTTATTGTCTAATATGAATCTTATTTTTGAAATAATTCAGGCAGGTTTATCATCGAGAGACAAAGAAAGGATTGGTGTTCGTTGGCCTTTATCATCGGTGACTGTTAATATTTATGATGATGCAAAATCATTAAAAGATTTAGGAAAGTTTTCTGAATTGATTGAAAAACAGTTGAATGTTAAAAAGGTTATTTTCAGATCTAAAAAAAGATCCATTGATGATAAGATTTTAGGTGTTCAGTTCTCTGATGGTGAAGTTGAATTAGATACTAAGCTTACTCCTGAATTAGAGAATGAAGGTTTTTCTAGGGAGATTATGAGAAGAATTCAAGATTTAAGAAAGAAGTCAGGATTGAAGAAAGAAGATTCTATTAAATTATTTATTGAGTTCGATGTTGATCTTGATAAATATAAAAAATCTATTGCAGATAAATGTGGTGCCTCAGTTTTAGAATTCAAGATGCAAGATTCTGAATTTAATTCTGAAGGTGATATTAAAGAGAAGAAGTTTAAGATTGGTTTTAACAAACAATAAGGTTTATATAATAACTATATTCTAGAATATATAATGGAAAAAGGTGAATTTGTAGTTTTAGGTGTTATTTTAGTTGGTTTATTCTTATTTATGTTTTCCAGTTCAGATATCTCTAATTTTAGTGGTAATTCTGTTGCCCCTAATAACAGGCCTTATTGTAAAAGTGCTTGTGGTGGTGATATGATATTCAGGCAGCCTGCAACTTTAACTAAAGAATCATTTACTATAGAAAAAAGTGACTATTTTGTAGTTGATACCTCAGAAGATACTGTTATTTTCAAATTCAATGGTGTTCAGAGAGATTTGAACTCTGATTATATTATCCTTGAAAAGATGTTTTCTTATAATAAGATAAATTATGTAAAGAATGCTATGACATGTGTTTCATATGATTATGAGAATGTTCCTTTTGATTTCGGTGTTTTTGATTCAAAAATTCCTATAGGCCATAATAAGGATGGAAACTCTTACGATCTGATGATTCCAGTTCATGATTCTATGGTAAGAGCAAGATTATTGTATTATGTTATAAATGGTAAAGAGAACTTCAAGCTTCACGTAGACCTTGATAATGATGGTTATGTTGGTGGTGAAGTGAATGTTGAGAAATTTAGACATTTCAAAGTTTGTGATAATATTAATCCATATTGAATAAGTTATAAATTTGGTTAATTCCTTTTTAAATAACCTTTATAAACTTTTGCGTACCTATAATTAAAGGTGATTTGATTGGTAAAGAAAGAACTGAAAATAGTTAACATCGTTGCATCTACTAGTTTAGAGCATGATATTCCTTTGATAAAATTAGCAGAAAAACTTCCTAATACAGAATATAATCCAGAACAGTTCCCAGGATTGGTTATGCGTATTAGAGAACCTAAGACTTCAGCTTTGATTTTTGGTTCAGGTAATGTTGTCTGTACTGGAGCTCGTTCTATGGCTAAGCTTAGAGAAGCTATAAAACAGATTATTAAGAATGTTGAAAAGATTGGTATTAAGATTACAGCAACTCCTAGGGTTACAGTTCAGAACATGGTTGCTTCTGGTGGCATTGGTATGGATCTTAACCTTAACATGCTTGCTATGGAGTTAGAGAATACAGAATACGAGCCAGAACAATTCCCTGGTTTAGTTTACAAACTCTCAGGCACTCGTGCTACTTTCTTATTATTCAGTAATGGTAAGATTGTTTGTACTGGTACTAGAAGCGAATCTAAATTAAAAGAAGCACTAGACCTTTTAATAAAGAACTTACTAGAATTAAAAAAGAAATCATAATGGTTTTTATTGAAGTTTGTTCAAGATATGAAATAGATAAGGATAGTTCTAAATTTATTAATATTAACAATAAAGAACTGGCTTTATTCAATATAGATAATGAATTTTTTGCTGTTGATAACACCTGTCCTCATCAAGGTGGTTCATTGTCTGAAGGTGAAATTCATCAAGAGGAAGTTACCTGTCCTTTGCATTGTTGGATGTTTAACATTAAGTCTGGTCAATGTCTTAATATTCCATCTATTAAAGTCAAAACATATAAGATTAAGGTAGAAAATGAAAAGATTCTGGTAGATTTGTGATTATTTCATTATATTATAGGTTAGTTTTTTAAATCTCGCAACATATATTTTATAATAGAGTATTGTTTTTAAAGAGTATAAAGTTTTTAGTATAAAAGGGTATGATGGAAGCTAACGAACAGATTACAAGGTTTAAGGAATTTATTGATGCTCATTATAATACTAAGATGCATGATCTTGCAAATCAGGGTAAGAAATCTTTGGTTCTTGATTTTAAAGAATTAACTCAGTATGATCCTGAATTAGCAAGTAGCCTATTAGATGACCCTGAAGATACAATTCGTGCAGCTGAATTATCTTTAGAACAATTTGATCTTCCTAAGAACACTAAATTATCTAGAATTAGATTCAGAAATCTTCCTGATTCACAGCTTATGCGTATAAGTGATGTGAGAAGTGAACACTTAGGTAAATTCCTTGTTATGGAGGGTATTGTAAGACAAGCCTCTGATGTTCGTCCCCAGATTACTAATGCTAAATTTGAATGTGCTGGCTGTGGTAATTCTATTTCTATTCTGCAGATTGATAGTAAATTTAAAGAACCTTCTAGATGCACTTGTGGTTGGCGTGGAAAATTCCGTTTATTATCTAAGGATTTGATTGATGTTCAGCATTTGAAAATTGAAGAAGCTCCAGAATCTTTAGAAGGTGGAGAGCAGCCTAAGAGGTTAAGTGTTTTCTTAAAAGAAGATCTTGTAGAACCTAAGATGGAAAAGAAAACTGCTCCTGGTAGTAGAATTAATATTTATGGTCTTGTTAAAGAAGTTCCTATTCAATTAAAGACAGGAGCTCAGTCAACGAGGTATGATCTTATTCTTGAAGCTAATCATATAGAAGCAGTTCAGGAAGATTTTTCTGATATTCTTTTATCTAATGAAGATGAACAAAAAATTCTTGAAGTTTCTAGAGATCCTTTAGTTTATGAGAAGTTTACTAAAGCTATTGCTCCTAGTGTTTATGGTCATGAGAGAATAAAAGAGGGTCTTGTGTTGCAATTGATGGGTGGTGTTCGTAAAGAAAAACCTGATGGCACTAGAACTAGAGGAGATATTCATGTATTATTGATTGGAGATCCAGGTAGTGCTAAATCTACTTTAATGACTTTTATTTCAAAAGCAGCTCCTAAAGCAAGATTTATTTCTGGTACTTCAGCGTCTGGTGCTGGTTTATGTATTGCTCCTGATAGTTTAATAGTGACTAATCCTGGTGGTATTCATAAGATTAAGGATATTGTTGAAGAAAATCTCAAAGATTACAGCAAGTCTTATACTAAAGATGTCTGGAACTCATCTAATCCTAGATCTGATAAGAAAATCTTTACTTTAGATGAAAACTTTAAGATTAGACCTAAAGAGATTAATCAGTTATGGAGAATTTCACCACCAGAATACATGATTAAAGTAACAACTCAGAGTGGGAAACAGGTTATTGTCACTACAAATACAAAACTATATTCACAGGATCTTGTATGGAAAGAAGCTTCAGAGTTTTCAGAAAATGAATATCTAGCTTCATCTAGAAATTTAAATTTCCCTGAAAATGAACATAAGATTTTTTGTTTAGACTTAATAAAATCCAATCCAGTTATTCATAATATTAAAGACAAAGTTAAATTTTTGATAGAAGAATCATGCAAAAAAATGAATATAAATAAAAGAATTTTAGCTAAAGAACTTGATTTTTCAGAATTAAGTATATATCATAATTGGGTGAAAAAGGAAGCAAGAGGTAATATAAAATTAAATAATCTTAGAAAATTAGCTGATTATTCAGGTACAAGTTTAGAATATATTATGGATGAAAAGATTAAATGTTCATTATATAATGGGCATCCAATTGAGATACCTAAATATGTTGATGGGGAATTTTTATACTTTGCAGGTTTGATTGCTGGAGATGGTGATCTTACAAAAGAAAAAAATACTGTAACAATAAGATTTTCAAACAGCAACAGAAAATTAATAGAGGATTTTATTTATTTATCTAAAAAGTTGTTTAATGTAAAACCTAATATTTCAAGTGTTAATTCAGAGAAAAGACCTGAAGCCTGGAGGTTTGGTTCAAAATTAGTTTTTGAGATTTTAGAAGAGTTAGGTCTGCCTTTATCTCCAAAATCAGATAAGATTGATATGAGTAATAAACTTTTAAAAGTGAATAACGAATTATTATCAAATTATTTGAAAGGTTATTTTGATACTGATGGTGGTGGTATAGAAAGAACAAAGAAAGGATCACATCATGTAGAAAGCAGTTCAACAAGTAAGATTTTTTCAGAAAAACTTAAATTAGTGCTTTTGAGATATGGTATTCATTCTAAGATAAGAAAAAAGGAAGCAAGACCTAACAAAAAAGTTAATAGCAAGAAGAACAAATTTGCAATAATAATTAATGGAAAAAAGAATTTAGAATTATTTAAGAAATTTATAGGATTTAATCACCCAGAAAAGAAAGAAAAATTAGATAGGATAATAAATAAAATAAAAAGATATGATACTAATATTGACATAATACCAAATGCAAGGAAATTAATTGCCAAAGTAGAAAAAGATTTAGGGATAAAAATATTGAAAAGAAGAGATAAGAATGGGATTAGTAGAGATTACATGCAGAGATTATTAAAAGATTTAAAAGATATTAAACATGAGAATATTAAAACCCTAAATTTAATTTCAGATTCAGATATATTCTGGGATAAGATAGTTAAGATTGAATTAATTAAAGATCATGGTTATGAATATGTTTATGATCTTACTGTTGAAAATTCTCATAATTTTATAGTCAACGGTTTATTAGTTCATAACACGGCTGCAGTAGTAAAAGATGAATTCCTGAAAGGTTGGGGTTTGGAAGCTGGTGCTATGGTTCTTGCAAATAAAGGTATTTGCTGCGTCGATGAAATTGATAAAATGAGTCCTGAAGATAGATCATCTTTGCACTCCGCTATGGAACAGCAGATTGTTGCAATTTCAAAAGCTAACATTCAGGCATGTTACTCTTCAGATACAGAAGTATTAACTGAAATAGGATGGAAAAAATATTCTGAAGTCAAAGATTTAAAAATAGCTCAATATTACCCTAAAGAAGATAAAATAGAATTTTTGAAGCACAATGGTTTATACGTTTATAACTTCAACGGCTTGATGTACAATTTTAAAAATAAAAGAAATGATATATTTGTTACGCCAAATCATAGGATGTTGATTAAAGAACCAAGACATAAAGAGTTTTCAGTAGTAGAAGCTCAAAATATTTCATATTCTCGTATAAAACTTCTTAATTCTTCTAAAATAAATAATTCTGGAGCTGATTATTTAGTTCTGCCTGCAATAAAGCATAAACAAAATAGAGTTCATCCTAAGTACACACATCAGCATGTAGCCAAAAATATACCTATGGATTTATGGTTAGAATTTTTAGGTTACTACTTAAGCGAAGGTGGTATAGAAACAGAACCAACTATAGGTATTAGTCAAAAACATGGTGTTAAAGCAAATAAAATAAGGAAATGCCTAAAAAAGTTATCAGAATATATAGGATGTAAATTAACAGAAATTAAGGACGAAAAATATGTCTGGTTCAAAATGACATGCACACAATTATGTAATTATATAAAGGATAATGCAAACGGAAAAGATGATAAAAAAACTTGTTCTATAAATTTAGCTTCTCTGTCTTGCAATCAATTAAAAATATTTTATAATGCTATGATGTTAGATGATGGCTCTAAATATGATAAAGCTTATGGTTCAACTTCTTTGGATCTTATTAATCTAATGCATGGAATTGCATGTTTAATTGGAAAATCAGCAAGCCTTAATACACACTATGAAGAAAATTATCGTCCAAATAGAAAAAAGATGTATAGGGTAACATTAAGTAATAGAATTCAACTTACAATAAATAAAAAGTCTATTAAAAAGATTAAGTATAAAGGTAAAGTATTTTGTTTTGCAACTGATAGTGGTTTTTTCATAACAAGAAGGAATGGAAAGATAGCAATACAAGGCAATACTCTATCAGCTCAGACTACTTTATTAGCAGCTGCTAATCCTAAATTAGGGAGATTTGACCCTTACACTCCTATTCCATCTCAGATTGATTTACCCAGTACTTTAATTAACAGATTTGATTTAATTTTCCCAGTCAGGGATATTCCTAGTATTGAGAAAGATGAGAAAATTGCTATGCACGTTCTTGAAACTTCTAATAAAGCTGAGACTTACCAGACTGATATTTCTATTCAGTTTATGAGAAAATATATTGCTTATGCTAAACAAAAAATAAAACCAAAATTAACTAAGGCAGCTATTAACGAAATCAAGAATTATTATGTTTCTTTAAGGAATCCTAAAGGCATGAAAGATGATGCTATAAAACCCATTCCTATTTCTGCAAGACAACTTGAAGGTTTGATCAGGTTAACAGAAGCCTCTGCTAAAGTAAGACTAGATGAAAAAGCAGGCAAGGAAGATGCTCGTCGTGCTATTGAGATATTGAACTATTGTCTTATGCAAGTAGGCTTTGATCCTGAGTCTGGGCAGATTGATATGGATAGGATCACAACAGGTATTACAGCTTCAGCTCGTGGAAGGATTATTGGCATTAAAGAAATTATTAATAATCTTGATTCTTCTGGTTTGAAGATGATTCCTTTTGATACTCTGATGACAGAAGCTTTAAGTAAAGGTATCGATGAGTCTAAAGTTGACGAAGCTCTTGATCAGTTAAAAAAATCTGGTGAAATTTTCGAACCTAAGAAAGGTTTTATATCAAAGGTGGGATAAATCATGGAACAACAAATACAAAGACAGACAGCGTTCAAGGTGTGGATTAGTAGTCTATTATCTGGCAAGTACACTAAAGGTACTGAACAGTTTGAAGCAGGTTTTATTGAAGTTAATAATACTAAAGTTTCTAGAGTTAATATGATTGGCATTATTATTGATAAATTTGAAGCTGAAACTCAGGTATCTTTAACATTAGATGATGGTTCTGGTAGTATTCGTATTAAAGCATGGAATGAGAATATTTCTTTGATGACTGGTTTTAATATTGGTGATCTTGTTATTGTTATTGGTAAAGTCAAAGAATATAATAATCAGGTTTACGTAACTCCAGAAATTGTTAAGACATTGGATAATCCTTTATGGTTGAAAGTTCGTAAACTAGAATTATCTAAAACTTTTGGCGAACCTGCTAGAGTTATGACTGAAGTTGCTAAAGATTCTAAAGAAGAAGATGAAGATCGTATGAATGTTGTTGAGGAAAAAGTCACTAATGAAAAAACTCAGAGTAGCAGAGAAAAGATTTTTCACTTGATTGAGTCCATGGATAAAGGTGAAGGTGTTCATTTAACTGACATTATTGTAAATTCAGGTATTGCTGAAGATGATATTGAAAATCTTATTGGTGATATGATTAAGGAAGGAGAAATTTTCGAGATTCAGAAAAATAAGTTAAGGATTGTTGGTTAGAGAATATAATCATTCACAATAAATTCTCAAAGATAGTTTTAAATAACTTCTTTATCTTCTTATTATTATGAAATCATATGAACAGATGCTTGATGAGGGTATTAGTAAGCTTCCAAAAGAAGTTATAGTTACCTCAAGATTCGAAATCCCAAAAGCTAAAGGCCATATTCAGGGTAATAAGACTGTTATAACTAATTTTAATAATATTATTGAAGCTTTCAGGAGAGAGAAAGATCATTTCTTAAAATTCTTATTAAAAGAACTAGCAACACCAGGTGTCATGGATGGTCCTAGACTAGTTTTAGGTAGAAAAGTTAGTGCTTCTATGATTAATGCTAAGATACTGCAATACGCTGATATTTTCGTTTTATGCAGTAATTGTGGTAAGCCAGACACTCAGATTGTTGAAAAAGATAATTCTACTTTCTTGAAATGTACTGCTTGTGGTACTCAGAAACAAATATTAAGGTAAAAATGTATGTTAGTATTAGAACTGATGAGTGTATTAACAGGTTTAAAGGATATATTGATTTTGATAATAGAAGATTAAAATATGATATAGTCTTTCCTGAAAAGTTTGAAGGTAATATTCTTGAAAATACATCTTTGAGTATAAATAATGAAAAGATTGATGATAAGTTGAAGATATTATTTCTTGAATTATTATCAAAACCATTGTCTGAATTATTTGGTATTATGGCTTTAGCTGAGGATGAAGAAAAAATTTACAGGGCGGCACGTATTGGTATTGGATTTTCTAGGGAATACATTACTAATATTGAGATAGAAGAATTTTTAAGAGGGTATAAATAATTAAATATATGAAAGTTAAAAATTCCAATAAACATCCTGAATATTTTGAAGCAATTCTTCAATTAAGACCAGCATCTCCTAAATTAATTGATTTTATTGCTTCTGAGATTGAAAGAAGACCAGATGTTAAAATATCTAAGATTGTTGATTTCAAGACAGGTATTGATATTTATTTAACAAATCAGAGGTTCGCTAGATCAACTTTAGCTCCTATGATTAAAAGAAAATTTGATGGTAAATTAACTATTACAAAAGCCCTTTATGGTAGGCATAGACAGACTAACAAATTAATTTACAGAGCAACTATCTTATTTAGATTAGATGAAGAATCTGCTGATGAAGACGGAGATAATGAAAAACAAGACGAGTAATTTCAAAAGATAACTTTATATATTATTCTCTAATATTGAAGGATAGATGGAAAGAAAGTTCAATAGACCTCATGGTAAAGTTGATGATAATCAGGAAGTATTCAGAGTTAGACTACCAAGAGGCAAAGAGACTTTAGGAATTTTAGAACAAAGACTTGGTGGTTCTCGTATGCGTGTTAGATGTTTAGATGGAAAGACAAGGATTTGCAGAGTTCCTGGTAGATTAAAGAAAAAATTATGGATACGTGAAGGAGATATTCTTTTGATTGAGCCTTGGGTTTTAGGTGGAGATGAGAAAGGTGATGTTATTTTCAAATACAAACCTAATCAAGTTGACTGGTTAAAGAAGAATGGTCATTTGAAAGAAGTTGAAGATTTCGAAGAATTCTAAAGTAATTTATTTTTTCAGTATATATTTCCTTTTACCAATATTTATTTAAATAGGATTTTTAATAGGATTATATGACTGAAGTTTTTTCAAGAAACATAACTACGAATGAACATTTAAAAAATTATGGTACTAGACCTATTTTGATTTCTTTCTATGAAAGAAGTGGTTCTCTTATTGATATTCTTAGAAAGTCTACAGATGAAGATGGTAGTTTCCCTATTCTTGTTTCTGATAATGTTGATAAGAAAGGTAGAGACTATGTTGTCTCTCTTCCAAAAAATCAAGTTTATGTTGCCTCTAGAGAATGTTTAGTTGAAGGATTAAGTATGGAAACTGTTGCAGATATGATTGATTCTAGAGCATTTCAAATAAAGGGTATAGTAGATAGATTAACTCCTGTAACTATTGATATTGTTGGTGATGGAAAATTTGCTAGTGATGGTGATTCAGAAGATTTCTTAGTTTTTTCAAATCCGAGAAGAGCTGTTGCTAGTATTGTTTATAATGATATTAGAGATTTGGTTAGAAGAAAAAAAGTAAAAACTAATAATGGTAAAGAATGCTATTTAAATGAAGTTTCACCATCTGCATTATATTTAAATTTAGATCATAATTTTAGAGTGGGTGATGAAGAGAGTAATGCATCTGTTGGTGGTGTAAAGATTGTTTTAGAAAAGAATAACTTATATGTTGGTGTTGGTATTTATGTTGATTCTTCTAGAGTTGCAAGTGAAAGCTCAGGTAATGTAGTTCTGTTTTCTCTCTTTTACATTCTTCTCTAGCCATGTATATACTGTTGAATGTCTCTGTCCTGATAATAATCCCTCAAATGCTCTTCTTACTAATCCTACAACTTCATAATTACCAATGATACCTACTGTCTTTCCATATATTACGATATTAGTATCAGTTAGTTTCTCTATATACTCTCTTGTCTTTCCACCCTCTCCTATTACTCTAGCTCTTATCCTTATTAACTTCTTTTTAGAATCTCCTGTATATGTTGTTATATCTATAATCTCTAACTGATTATTATCATCTACTAAGTTTAATGCTATTTCTGGATTGAATCCTCTTCCTATTGCTTTAATTATATTCTGTCCGCATACTAAGTTTAGACTATCATCCCCTTGTAGATCTACTATCCCATCTTCAGAATCTACTTTTATTTTTATTCCTAGTCTTTTTTCTATTAATTTCTTAGTGACTCCTTTTACTCCTAATAGTACAGCTATTCTCTCCTTTGGGATTCTTGCTTGATAGTTGAATTCCATTATTTTTTCATTTCCTTTAGTATCTTTTGTACATCCATTTTTATTTTACGTTTTAAGAAGTATCTCTCCACATTCTTTATATCCCTTTCTAATAGTTCTTGTGAGTTAGGACTCTCTAATTTTACCCCATGGCTTAGGTCTATTAATATTGCTTTATCTTTATAATTTAAGATATTATATTCACTTAAATCTCCATGTACAAATCCTTTTTTATATAAGATTTTTATGTTTTTTATTATCTGGTTGCTGAATTTCTTATAATCTTCTGGTTCTTTATCCTTTAGTTTTGGTGCTGCTTCTTTATCTCCTATAAATTCTAAGACTAATACATTATCTCTTACTGCATATGGTGTAGGTACATCTGCTCCTGCCTCTCTTGCAACTAATAGATTTCTATACTCTCTTTGTGCCCATGCTTTTATTATTTGTCTTCTTTTTTTCTGCAAACCACTGAATCTTGGATCATGAGCTATATATTGATACATTTTCCTAAAATCACATGCATTTACTCTATAGATTTTAACACAAACTAAACTCCCATCTTTCTTTACTGCATTGAATACATTGCTCTCTTTTCCAATGGATATTGGACTTTTTAATTCCTCAAAATACCCATCACTGCTTAACTTAAATAAAGTTAATAATGTTTTATTATCAAATACATTCTTGAATGTTTCAAATTTATCTCTGCTTGACATATTTATTATATTTGTAAATAGTTTAATAAATCTAGTCATTTCACAGATAGATTCTTTGATATTATTATAGAGTTAGTTGCTCTGTTTCTCCCATTAGTTTTAGACTTATACAAGTTATTATCAGCCTCTTTTATCAGATCTTCTACCTCTATCTCTTTTGATACTGTTGTCATTAAACCTATAGAGATTGTTACAGCATTATTTGGTTGGTTCTCTTTAAACTTGAAATTATAACTTTCAACAGATTTTCTTAATCTTTCACATACTTGTAATCCAGTCTCATTATCTGTTTCAGGCAATATTATTATGAACTCTTCACCACCATACCTTCCTATTATATCATTTGTTCTGAAATTGTTTTTTAATAATACAGCTAGTTCTTTTAATAGATAATCTCCAGCTTGATGTCCGTTCTTATCATTATAATTCTTAAAATAATCAATATCTGTCATAATTATTGATAAATATTTCTTAAAATTCCTTGATTCATATCTTAATTTTTCAATAAAATAATTTCTATTATACAATCCAGTTAATGAATCTGTTATGCTTTTATCTTTTACTTGTGTATACTCTAATGAATTTATTATTGCATAATTTATTTTAGATAAAAAGTAGTTTATCAGTTTTACATCTTTTTTATGTATATTTTCAGGTTGATCATATATGTTTACATAAGTTATTATTTTATTATCATTTATTATTGGTATTACTAACAATGATTCTTCACTATCATTCTTTAAATCAAACAGTATTGTATCATTCTTTAAGTTCTTGACAATATAGGGAATACTTACTTTATAAACCTCTTTCATTATTCTATTCTCAGATTCTATTAATTTTTCATCTTTTAGATTCCCTAAGAAATATCTCTGTCTATTAATGATAACAGAACATTTGTCTATCTTAAATGATTCATTAAGGAACTTTAATAGATTTTCAGCTAATTCTTTTATCTCTAATTTTTTTGTTATATCTATTAAGAAATTCTGGAATATACTCATTAATTTTATCTGATATTCATATTCCTCTATTTTTTTATTTATTCCCTCTTCCATGGTTCATTTGTAATATAATATGTATTAATAAAGTTTTTATTTGATTAATAATATTTTGCAGTAATTAAATTTCGACGTAAGTTTTATAAATAAGTTGAATTCATGAAGCTTGTTCTTAGGATAAAAAAAGATGGCTGAAAAAACAAAAGCACATGAGATGGCTGAAAAGCAAAGAGAGATTTCTATTAGTGAATTCTTTGCAAAGAACAGGCATTTATTAGGTTTTGATAGTCCAAGAAAAGCATTGTTGACAGCAGTTAAGGAAGCAGTTGATAATTCTTTAGATGCCTGTGAAGAAGCAAGGATTCTGCCTGAAATTAAAGTTGAACTCCAACAATTGAAAGAAGATCGTTTCAAAGTTATTATAGAAGATAATGGACCTGGTATTGTCAAAGAACAGATTCCTAAGATTTTTGGTAAATTATTATATGGTAGTAAATTTCATAGACTAAGGGTTTCTCGTGGTCAGCAAGGAATAGGAATTAGTGCAGTTTTATTATACGGTCAGTTGACTACAGGTAAGGGTATGCATATTACTAGTAAGATCTCTCCAAGGCATTCTGCTAATTATTTTGAAGTCCAGATTGATACTCAAAAGAACGAACCATTAATAGCACAGGAAAAAACTGTTGATTGGAGCAAAGATCAGGGTACTAGAATTGAAATAGAGATGAACGCTTCATATCAAAAAGGTAAACAATCTGTTGATGAATATCTTAAAGAAATAGCTTTGATAAATCCTCATGCTACTATTATTTACAAGACTCCAGAAAAAGAACTTATTAATTATCCTCGTGCTGTTAATGAATTGCCTAAAGAAGCTAAAGAGATTAAGCCTCATCCTTATGGAGTTGAATTAGGAGTTTTAATTAGGATGCTCCACTCTACAACTTCCGGTGCAGTAAGTACTTTCTTGCAGAATGATTTCTCAAGAGTCTCTCAGCAATTAGCTGTTGAAATTTGTAATAATGCTAAAGTTAATCCTAGAGCTCGTCCCTCTACTATTGCAAGAGAAGAAGCAGAGAATTTATTTAATGTTATTCAAAAAACTAAGATTATTGCCCCACCTACAGATTGTCTTAACCCTTTAGGTGAAGATGCTTTAGTTAAAGGTTTAAAAAAGGAAGTTGATGCTGAGTTTTATACAGCAGTCACAAGACCTCCTACTGTTTATAGGGGAAATCCTTTCACAATAGAAGTATCTCTTGCTTACGGAGGATCATTACCTAAGGAAGAATCTATTAAATTAATGCGTTATGCTAACAGAGTTCCTCTGCTTTATCAACAAAGTGGTTGTGCATCTACTGAAGCTGTTATTGATACAGCATGGAAAAGTTATGGTTTATCTCAATCTAAGGGTTCATTGCCTATAGGTCCTATTGTTATTGTTGTCCATATGGTTAGCGTTTGGGTTCCTTTCACATCTGAAGCTAAGGAAGCTATCGCACATTATGAAGAAATAATAAAAGAAATGAAACTGGCACTTCAGGAAGCTGGAAGGCAGATGGGTTCTTATATTAGAAAAACAGTCCATGCTCGTGAACAGCAGGAAAAAATTAATTTATTCGAAAAATATATTCCAGAATTAGTTAACTCACTGCATGTCTTGACAGGTGAAAAAAAAGAGTTATTGCAGGAAGAATTATCTAAGAGTCTAAAAAAGAATATTAAGGATTTATTGGCAGAAGTAAAAGATGCTGAAAATACTAAAATTAAAGGAAAGAATGTTGTATTAGCAGACAAACAACAGACATTAGATATTGAGGACGAAGATGGCGGCTAAAGACGAAAGTAAAGGTACATTGAAAGAATTTGGTTTAAAGATTGTAGAACAAATTAAAAAAGGCAAAAATCCTGAAATCTCTTTCCCATTAAGGAATTTGAGTAATATTATTTATGATGAAAAATCAAGAACTTTAAAATTGGGTAATAAAAAAGGTTCTAGAAGTTTTTTCAACGTTGCTCACTCAAAAAAATTCTTACAGACAGTAGAAGTAGCATCAGTTATTAAAGAAAAATTAATTGATTCTGGTAAACATTCAAGCCTGAGAGATGTCTTCTACATGGTTAAGAGAACTATCCCTGGGACTAGTACAAATTTAGTTGATGAACAGACAGAATCAGACAAAGCTATTGAAGACTTAGAAGTTATAACAACATTATCTAGAGAACAGATGCATGTTAACGCTAACAAGAATGGTAGTGTAGCAGGTAAAGTAGTAATTGAAGATCGTGGAGATACTATTGACTGGTCTAAATTAGGTTCTGGTGGTTGGGCTATACCCTCTAATGTTGAGGATATTAAATTCAAGAAAGTTGATGCTAAATATATTATTTATATGGAGAAAGCAGCTGTATGGGAACGTCTTAATGAAGATAAGTACTGGCAGAAAAACGAAGCTATTATAGTCTCATCACAAGGACAAACAACCAGAGGTATTAGAAGATTATTACAAAGATTATATGATGAATACAAATTGCCTATTTACGTTCTTTGCGATGGAGATATTTATGGTGCATATATTTACTCAGTAATAAAATATGGTTCTATAGCACTAGCTCACGCTTCTGAAAGATTAACAATTCCAGGAGTTAAATACGTAGGTATTACAATGGATGATGTTGAAAAATATGATCTTAAGAAACACTTTATTAAATTAGATGAAAAGGATTACGCTAGAATTAAACAAGTTTCAGAATACGACTGGTTCAAGAATAATAAGGAATGGCAGAGACAATTCAAGATGATGAAAGATTTTAAATCTAAAGTAGAGATTCAGTCATTATCATCTAAAGATATAAGCTTCGTATCTGAGGTTTATCTTCCTAATAAAATAAAGAACAGGGAATTTTTGGATTAATTTTTTATTATATCAAATTTATTATAATTTTTCTTTCACGGAAAGCTTTTTAAATTATATAGGGTTCCTAATTTTTGAATGGCCTTGTAGCTCAGAATCATAAAATGATGAGCAATCGGTAGAGCGCTTGACTGTTAGATTATTTGCAGCGATCAAGAAGTCGGCAGAGGTTAAAAAATAACCGTCGAATTCGAGTCTGCCCAAGGCCGTTCATATTTACAAGTTTTCCGAAAGATTTACAAAAAATTCTAGATAATACTCTTAAACCTTAAAATTAGTTATATAATATGGAACTTGATTTATCTAAAGTTGAATTTAGTAGAAATGATATTAGACTAAATATAAATACTCCTAAATCTCTTAATGATGAATTAGCTTATTTTATTGGTATACATATTGGAGATGGATGTCTTGGTAATTATAAATCAAGTAAATATTGCATGGAATATAGTGGACATTTAATAGATGAAAAAGATTTTTATTCAAGAGAGTTCAAAGAACTATTTAAAAAGTTATTTAATAAGGATATTAAAATAAAAGAAGTAATTAGAGAAAAAAGGAATTGTATAAAATTATCTTGTAAATCTAAAGCAATTTTTACATTTATTAATAAAGTTATAGCCATAAATGAAGGACCAAAAAAAGATATTGTTATACCTATGGTAATTAAGAATTCTAAATATATGAAATATTTTCTTAAGGGATTAGCAGATTCTGACTTCTGTTTATCATTCAAATCAAAAAATAATAGTCCTAATAATAATCCATCAATAAGTATTAGCAGTTATAGTACAGAATTAGTTAAAGAAGTAAATAAAGAGTTGAATAAAATGGGTTTTATTACATATACAAGATTCGAATTTTTTAGAAAAAGATATGAAAAGAAATATCTATCTAATTTAATAGAGATCAATGGAATAAAACAATTAGAGCTTTGGATGAAATTAATAGGTTTTAACTCGCAAAAACACCTAACTAAATACTTAATTTGGAAAAAATTTGGATTTTGTCCCCCATACACTTCATTACCTGAAAGAGAAGCTATTCTAAAAGGAGATTTAAATCCATATTCTTTCTATAAAAGCACCCCAAAATCTTTATAAAGTTTATACAAAGACCTAATCCAACGGGCCCGTGGCTTAACCTGGTTATAGCTCTGCTCTGATATCTGTAGTCAGCAAGGCAGAGGTTCTGTGTTCAAATCACAGCGGGCCCATATTTATTATAAGATTTATTACTTTTTAGTAAATAGATAAATATATATAAAATAAATTGAATTTTTATAATATGTCAAAAATAAAAAAGAAGAGTCTTCCAACAGGAATGTCACTTCTGACGATAAGTTTATTTATAATTACAGTTTCTTTTTTCTCTTATTGGGGGTACCAATGGGTAGTATATTTATTAGGCAAATATTTTCAAGTCACGACTAATAGTACATTCTTCGATCTTATTGCAGGTTTAGTATCTATGATTGCTGCAGTTTTGGTATTTATCGGCGGTGTGAAGGTATGGAATTTAAAGGAAAGTTCATTAAAATTCATAGCTATAGGATCCATCGGTTTTATAATTAAAGATATTTTGAATATGATCAATGTAATTTATACTCTAAATCTTAAAGGAGTTTTAGTTTTACAAGATATTAAAGGCGCAGCATGGGATATTGGATGGATTTTTGTTTACATTGCCTTTTGGGTTGTTATCTTAATATATTTTAATAAAGAATCTTTTAAAAAAACTTTAGAATAATTCTTTTAGAAAACCATTTAAACAAGTATTCCTAGAGTTTATTTATCAAAAAAGGAGGTCATTTAAATAATGGCAGCAAAAAAAGAGACAAGTATGAGTAGTGGTGCTATGTGCCCTATGTGCAAAGTTCCTATGTCACAATGTGGTTGTATGGGAAAAATGCACGTATGTAAAGGTTTAGTTATGTTAGTTTTAGGTGTTTTATTATTAGGTAGCAATAATTGGCCTTGGGCTTCTTGGTTTACTCTAGAACACGTAGTTGTTTTACTATTAGTTTTAGGTGGTCTTAAGATGTTTGTATGGGGTTGTATGGCTGGTAAGTGCCATTAATTCTTTTTTATTTTTTATTTAGATTATTATAATTTTATCCTTGTATTATTTCATAACTGTCTACTTTATCATTTTCAAAATATATTTTCAGAATGTCACAGTCGAGACTAAGGAATCCTCTTCCAGGACATATATAATATTCAATAATTTTAGTATTATTTATGTATGCATATTTTTCTCCTAATAAACTTATTACTTGGCTTCTGTTCTTTTCTTCAAGTATTTCACTGTCTATTAGATCTTTAACTAATTCGTTTCTTTTACTTGTATTATTGTTCCATTCTTCTGTATTAAAATCTCTTGATGGAGGAGAATATTTATAGAACAAAAATGATACTATACTTATAGAGATTACTGAGAATATTATTATACATGTTAAGAACCATATCAAGTAAAACTTCCAATTCTTTAATGGATTAGTTTTCTTATTCTTTCTTTTAAAGATATGATATACTATTATGAAGCTTATTATTCCTATAAAAATTTTAAATAATACTAACATTTATAATTCACTTTCCACTACATATTTTGGTAGTTTTCCTTTTAATGACTCTTCTTTTTTTGCTATTCTTAATAATAGCTTTTCTAATTCATAATTTTTGTCTTCATAATAAGTTATTTTGTTAGGCAGACCTGAACTAGTTGGTATAGCATTATCATCATATTCTCTAACAAATACTACTCCGCCTATTACTCTTATATATTCTGGGAAATTATTAATTCCTCTATTAAAGATCCTGAATCCTCCTAAATTGTCTTTATACTTATCCTTATCTTTAAGTTCCTTAAGACTTGAAAGTTTTTCTTTTATCATTATTATTTCTGTTTCATTATTAATAATCCAATGAGGGCTATCGGCACGACCAGAATAAATAGGCATTGAAACACCTAAACCTTTATTATCAGATAAATTATACTTTTCATTCAAGAAATTATTATTAGTTTTTTGAGTACATGCACTTATTAAAAATGCTAACAGGATTAGTATTATAACCAGAGTTTTATTTTTTAACATAAGATTTTATAGTAATTATTTATTAATAAGTATTGTGAAATAGGTTTTATATTCCATTTATTATACAAATTCTTAAAAACCTTTAATTATCATTTATCCTATGGGTGAGATTACTAATAAACAACTTTCTCTTGTTGAGTGGCTTTCTCGTGTTAATTATAAGAATATTAATGAATTAAGAGTTGAGGATGATTCTAAAAGAGAAAGATTAGAAGTTTTATCTAAGATTATTGACATTAATTTTGATAAACAAGATAAATTTTCAGCTCTTGACTTTTTTAATTCTTCAACATCTGAAATTAAAGATTATATTTCTAAGAATGTTTCTGTTCCTTGTTCTTTTAGGCTTGTTTCAAATGATCCTTCTCTTCCTAAACTTCGTGTTCGTGGTAAATCTTTGCTTGATAATATTGTGTGGTTGAAACAACAAACTGTTGATTTTAGTAAATATGAACTTCATATTGGTCCTCATGTTGATCCTGTTTTCTCTACTATATTTATTATTAATTCTTCTGGCATTCAGGGGGAGATTATTAAAGGTGCTCATAATGAACTAACTCAGGGTTATACTAATTCTAATATTATGTCTTTCTTTTTTGATTTTAATAATTGGAATTTTTCTAATAATGATTTAGAACTTCAGAATGAGATTAAAAAAACAGTTTCAAATCTTATTGTTAATGATTTAAACAAACAATCTTCAATTAAAAAAAGTTTGAATAGCGAATTTTTCAATAACTATTTGTTAGGTTATTTTGAATCAACAACTTGGCCTAATAATGATATTGTTTTTATTGATTATAACAGGATTTTATATAAGGATATTAATACTTTTTCTAATGTTGGTAATTCTGATGAATTTTCTGGTCAGATTGCAAATCCTGGATTAGTAAGGGGTTATGTTAGATTAGTTTCTGATAATAATATTTCTTCAGATATTAATAATGATGATATTCTAGTTTGTGATATGACTTCTATTGAATATTTACCATTAATGTCTAAATCTCTTGGTGTTATAACATCTCGTGGCGGGATTTTATCTCACGCAGCCATTGTTTGTAGAGAATTAAAAAAACCTTGTATTGTCGGTGTTTATGATGTTATTAAAAAACTGAATAATAGAGACTTTATTGAATTAGATGCAAATAATGGTATAATAAGAAAATTACCCTATCTTTGACCCATTATCAATTTGTTTGTCAGGGGTTAATACAATAACATTTCCTTTCTCATCGCTTGCAGCTAACAACATTCCATTGCTTTCTATTCCTCTTAATTTTGCTGCTTCTAGATTTGCTAATACTATTATTTGTTTTCCTATTAATTCTTCTTTAGTATAATACTTCTTTATTCCTGCTACTATTGTTCTTGTCTCATTTCCTAAATCTATTTCTAGTACATATAATTTATCTGCATTTGGATGATCTTCTACTTTTTTTACTGTAGCAACTCTTAAATCTAGTTTCTCAAAATCTTCATATTTCATTTTTTCTTGTCCTCTAGTTTTTTGAATAAAACATCTCCTTTCTTGACTTTTGTATTTTCTAATATTCCTGGGAAACAATCACTTAATTTAGGTATTACATTTGATTCAGTAGTCTGTCCTATCTGCTCATTTATCTTTCCTGATGTTTCTGGCATGAATGGATATATCAATATTGAAGTTATTCTTAATGCCTCTATTAGATTATATAATATTTTATTTAATTTTGTTTTATCTTTTACTTCCCATGGTTTATTATCATTTACATATTTATTACAATCCTGCACAAATCCCATTATTCCAGCTATCGTATTATGTATCTCTAAGTTTTCCATGAATTTATCTAATTGTTTTATTTTTAAATTCTTAAATAATTTTTTATCAATTTTATCTTTTTTAACTTCAGAATCTAAATTCTTCTCTATCAATGTTAATGTCCTTGATAATAAGTTTCCTAACTCATTTGCTAATTCATTATTCATCCTGTTTTTTAATGATTCTTCTGAAAAATCTCCATCATTGCCAAATGGTATCTCTCTTGCATAATAATATCTTATTGCATCTGCTCCATATTTATCAACCAAATAATTAGGATCTATTACATTTCCTATTGTCTTGCTCATTTTTTGTCCATTTACTGTAAAGAATCCATGTGCAAATATTTTCTTTGGCAGTTTATATCCTGCAGACATCAACATTGCAGGCCAGATTATACAGTGAAATTTCGTGATGTCTTTGGACATTAATTGAATATCTGCGGGCCAATAATCTAATGGATGTAGGTAAAATGTCAAAGCATCAAACCAAGTATAAAAAACTGCCTTATCATCATCTAAGAATGGTATGCCCCAAACTTGAGTCTGTCTTGATATACTTATATCTTTCAATCCATTTTTCACAAAATTTATTATTTCATTTCTTCTAGATTCTGGTTGTACAAATTTTGGATTTTTCTCTAACATTTTTAATATTTTATCCTGATACTTGCTTAACTTAAAAAAATAGTTTTCTTCATGTATCTCTTTCGGTGTTTTATTATGATAAGGACATACACCGTTTACTAAATCATCAGGCATATAGAAAGCTTCACAACCTTCACAATATAATCCTGAATATTTTCCTTTATAGATATCACCCTTATCTCTTACTTTCTTAGTAAATTCTAAAACAAGGTTTTTATGCCTCTCCTCTGTTGTTCTTAAAAAATCATCATATTCTATATTTAGTCTTTTCCATGTTTTTATCCAGTGTTCTGCCATGAAATCGGCAAATTTTTTAGTATTATTAAATCCAAATTTTATAGCTGCCTGCACTGTTTTTTGTGAGTTTTCGTCTGTTCCTGTAATAAAGAATACATCCTCTTCTTTTAATTTATGCCACCTTGTTATTATATCAGCTATAACAGTTGTATAAGCATGCCCAACATGTGGCATATCATTAATATAATAAATAGGGGTTGTTACATAAAATTTTTTTTGTTTTTTCATATTACATATTTATATATCCAAATTTTTCATTTCTCTCTTGAATATTATTCCTTGCTTCTTTTATGTCATTAAGCTTATCCTCATGTTTCATAAATCTTTCTATATTATCAAATAATGTAAGCAAATCTCTTTTTTTAGACAATGTTAATTGATAATAATCAGAGTTATAAGGATAACCCCCTTTTCTAATATATTTTGTCATTTCAGATTTATGGATATATGATTTGATATTTAGATAATGTAAAAGTTGTAATTTTATTTTTTTCAAAAGTTTAATATTATAATTACCTAATGAATAAACAGCTTGTCCTTCATGTATACCTATATGACCTTCAGCATCTGTAAATCCGGCCAAAAAAGAAGTAAAAGTGATCTTATCAGCGAGTATATAATCATAATTATCTTTAGGTAGTAGAAAATCAAAAGAAAGATCAAGAAATGCTTCTATATTTACACAGATTTTACCATCCTTGCGTAATCTTGGTTCACTTATCCATACTCTACCATATTCATTAAACAAAGATTTTATCAATTCTATTTGAGCAGGTTTAGTAGAAGCACAATCAGTTTTTATTGTCTCTCCGGTTTTTCTCACCCTTAAGTCACCTAATCTAAAGCCTATTAAGTATACTTTTTCATAAATATCTTTATCAAAACTTTTTCTTTTATAAATTATATGTGATTCAGATGATGATCTTAATTTTATTCCATAATCCTTAAGTTTCCTATGGACTGTTCCTCTTTTATAACCATAGAATTTTTCTATTTTCCAAGTAGATAATTTTTTATTTAAATATAATTTAATTAATATATCCTTAGTAGGGATATTAGAATGGTAATCTTTAGATTTTCTGGATTTGAGATTATATTTTTTCAATAATTTCCATATTTTAGCTTGAGAACAACCAAATAAATCAGCTATTTCAAATGTTGTTAGTTTTTGAGTAATATATAATTTCACTAATTTATCTTTGGGTATAATGAATCTTCTACAATTTGAGAATTTATGAGTTATATCATAATCTCTAAGCCTCTTTATTATAGTACAATTTTTACAATTAAATTGTTTAGATAGTTTAGATATAGACTTACAATTATTATAAGCAGATTGCAATTCATCCTTAGTTATTATTATAGAATGCTTTCTAGATGTTTTATTAGCCTCATTTAATATTCTTATTTTTATTTTATATTTTTTTAACCAAAACTGTATTGTTCCTCTAGAACATTTAAATATTTCTTTAAGTTGGTTCATTGATAATTTATCTTTTTGATATAGTTTTCTCAGTTCATATTTATCAATGAAATATTTTCTTCTTTTATCAGATTTCATTTAAGATATTAATGTTTTTTACTTTATAAATCTCACGCGCAACTTGTGTCGTGTCCAGTGCAGCATTCAAAAAATCCGTAAAGTTTTCAGGAATTTTAGAAAATTAATAAAATTATAACTTGATTATCTCTCATAAATTTTAGCTTTATCTGTAAACTCATTTACTTCTGATGCTTTTTTGTCTGGAAATGTTTCAAATTTTATTTTTCTTTCTTCAAGCACCTGAACAAGTACAACTCCTTTTACCTTACTTCCCGGAGTGCTTCCTGTAATTTGGGCAAAACTTGTCCTGTCCCACCTTTCTCCATTATTTTTGATATATTCCCATGGTATTAACTCATATTTTATCATACCATTATTTACATCAATATTAGCAAAGTCTGGGGCATTTCCTTTAACAGCAAACTGTTGTGCTTCCCCTTTAAAATCACCTATAGAGACTATCAACAAATCAGGATCTAGCCCATCATATGCAAAAGCTAAATGAGTTTTCCAGTAACCTATACTTCTTTTATATTCTTTCTTTCCTTCATACCAGTTTGTCCCTCTCTCAAACCAACTTCCAACTAATTTACCGTCAATATCATAATCAAGCTTTCCACCTCTAGGCATTTTTTGCCGTATATTCTTATCTAATAATTGACTCTTAATTGGTTCTTCAAAATAATCAAACATATCTACTGTATGGACTTTCCAAGGCTCAGCTTCATAATGCTCTAGAACTATAAATCCTTTCAATGTTATTTTCTCATCATGTACTGAAAAATCAAATCCTGGTGCTTTTCCTATTACTTCACCAGCTTCTACTTTTACTGATTCACGGTTTTGTAATGCTTTCTGTAGTTTGTCAGATAATTGATTTACGTGAATGTATATTGTTTTAAAAGAACAACTATGTTGGATCTCAAATCTGTAATCCCCAATACTACTGCTTGAATATTCTGATGGCATGCTTGCTATTTCAGTGATTATACCTGCAGCAGGAGATAAAACATCTACAAACTGATTTACATCTTCTCTAGAATCTCCAGGTTTCCAAGTCTTAGATGTATAATATCCATGATCAATAGGTGTAACATGTCCCCCAATCATTAGACCTATAGGTTCAATGAATCCAATATCTTCAATTCTCATGGGAGGTGAAGTAAATATTATTGTTTCTATGTTCTCACAGTTATTTCCTCTTGGTTGACCTTGTGTAGATATCTTTTCCTTTGGATCTTTAGGTTCTTCTGCAAGTATAATAGAGTCTAATCTTCTTCTATATTCATCTAGTTCTTCTGAGGGAATATTTGTTACACCATTTAATCTCTCTAAAATTTGATTATAATGATCTTTACCAATTTGTCTTGGTCCTTTTGCATGCCAATAATCAATTTCTTTTTTAATCTCATTAAATTTATCATAATCAGTAGGAGGATGTTCAGTAGATGTAGATGATAAATTTTCTCGATAATTGTTTTCTATAGGTTGAGAACATCCAATTAAGATTATTAATAAAAATATCAACACCCTTTTCATGAGATAGTATCTTTTTATGAGTTTAAAAATTTATCTTTAATTAAAAAAATTAATTAACATGTAAAATAATCTTTAGTTATGGAACAAAAGCAAGTTTTAGATATTATTAAAGTTTTAAAGGATAATTATCCTAATGCTAAATATTACCTAAACTTCTCTACTCCTGTTGAATTGTTAGTTGCAGCAATTCTTTCAGCTCAATGTCGTGATGAAGTTGTGAATTCTACTACTGAAGTATTATTCAAAAAATACAAATCAGCTGAAGATTTTGCTAACGCTAATTTAGATGTTTTAGCTAAAGATATTGATAAAATTACATTCGGAGATAATAAAGCTAAGAATATTATATCTTCTTGTAAGATTTTAGTTGAAAAATATGATTCTAAAGTCCCAAAATCCATTGATGAGCTTACTTCATTGCCAGGTATTGGTAATAAGACTGCTTTAACAATTTTAATTAATGCATATGGTATTGTTCCTGGAATTAGTTGCGACACTCACGTAATTAGACTATCTTATCGTTTAGGCTGGACTAAAAATAAAAACCCAGATAAGATAAGAGATGATTTAGAAAAGATTATTCCTAAGGATGATTGGGCTAAGATTACTTGGTTATTAAAAGCTCATGGTCGTAAGATTTGTTTAGCTCCAAATCCTTATTGTTCTAAATGTTTCTTGTCTGATTCATGTCCTAAGTATGGAGTTGTTAAAAGATTATGAAATCCAAATTTGTTATTCATGAACATTTCTCTAAAAGAAAACATTTTGATTTTCGTTTTGAAGTTGGTGATCATTTAGAAAGTTATGCTATTCCTAAAGAATTTCCAATAGATAGTACAAAACGTTTAGCTGTTTTCGTTGGTTTAAGACCATTGTCAGCTTTAACTTTTGAAGGTATAATTGAAGAAGGTAGTTATGGTGCAGGTAAAATAGTTATTTGGGATTCTGGTGATATTGAATTCTCAGAAAATACTGATAAGAAAAAACATTTTATTTTATATGGTAATAAGATTAAAGGTGAATTCTCCATGATTAATTTTAAGGATAAAAATTGGTTATTATCTAAGAAGGATTAACAATATTTATATACAGATAGTTACAAAGTGTATATATGTTAGAGGAGCAGATTTTAGATATTGCTATTGATTTATGGAAGCTTCCTTTTGCTATTGCTATTGATGCTTTTGATCTTATGGCATCATCTAATCCTTATTTTGATGTTGTCGCAGCAGTTGGCAGTATTCTCATATTCTGGCTTTTAGCTAAGCGTGGCCATCACATGTCTAAAATTTTCGGTGTTATAGCAGCTGCAGAGTGTATTATAGGTGTTTGGGTCTTCCCTCAATATGCTTTTATTACTAATTTAGTTCCTACTGCAACATTATTGATGTTTATTGCTATCTGGAGTGATTAAATATGAATTTACATAAAAACTGGTGGTTTTGGATTGTTTTAGTATTAATAATTCTATTAGTATTATTTATAATACTCAAGATTAAGATGAATATAGTAGGAACAAACATTTCTCAAGGATTGAAGGGTGTTGGTATAAACTAGAAAGGCAATCTTTATTAAAACAATAATCTTTTTATATTAATTATGAACAATCTACTACTTATCTTATTACTCTTAGGTGCTATTGGAGCTATCTTTTGGGTATTGAAAGGTGAAAAATTTAATAGGAGTATGCTAGAAAAATGAATTTCATTAAAAAACTTTTTGAAAATAAGGTTGATGAGACAGTTCATAGACAATTTAAGAGATTCAGTAAGGGTACTTTTGAAAATCGTGCTTTAATTGACATGAAAGTAGGTTCTAATATTAAAGTTAAGACAAGTTTTGAGTACGCTAATGATTTCGCTAGATTTATGGCTAATACTATTAAGGATAAAGTTAAGATTTCTGGTGGTATTATTACTACTAAAGATTTAAAGAGTGATTTAGATTTCAAACCAACTATTAAGCAGTTTGCTGGTGTTAAGACTTATTTAATTGAGAATGATATGTCTAAAGACCAGATTATTAACTTAATGGATAAATTCCCTGATGCTTTATTCTTATTCTCATTCACTACAGAATATGGAACTTTGAAAACAAAAGTTAAAGCCCCTAAAGCAGGTAAAGCTGGTAAGGGTGAAGAAGAACCTAAAGCTGATTACTGTGTATTGACAACTTCTGATAAAAACTTCATTAAAGAATTTGCTTTTGATATTAAGGAAAATTTTAAGTCTTTATTCATTAAGCACACTTTTGTTATTGAGTCATTGGTTGTTCCAGATGAATATAAAAATGATTTAGAAAAAGCTAGAATGAATGCTAGAAGAAAAGGTAAGATTATCAGAAACTTAACAATTGATGATAAACAAGATGTTAAAGAAATGAATTTTGAAGCTTAATTTTATCCAAACCA
>JWKX01000007.1 GCA_000806155.1 archaeon GW2011_AR18 | reverse complement strand
AAGCTATGAAATAGCAACAGTAGGACTATACCAACTAAAGAAAAAATTAGATAAAAATGAGATAGAGAAATTAACACTAAACTCATTCAAGGAATTAGAATCATTCAAAAAATTAAAAGCAAACAGAGATGCAATAGTAGAATCACAAAGCAGACTAAAAACAAGAAGATGAAGAAATCAACTAAATCTAATTTTTCATTCATTACTTCTATTAATTTTTAAATTTAAAAAGCCTTTACCAATAATTTCCGAAAACTTTACAAAAATTCTGAAAGATTTACAAACGATAATTATGTTGACGGGATGTTAAAAAGAATAAAGAATTGAAGCTTAATATGCCAAAGGCACGAATATCATCACCTATAGCTTTTTTGCCTACTACTACGTGCTTTAGAATCGTTAGGTTTTCTTTGTTCTTTAGTTCTAATATCTGCAACGAGTAAGTTCCTATCATAATCTAAGAATGTTTTCTTTAGTTTTTTATTGAATTCAACTAAAGCTCTAGCAATAGCTAATCTTGAAGCTTCTGTCTGTCCTTGAACTCCGCCACCAACAACTCTAACATGAATATCAACCTTAGAAGCAATATCCTCAGATAAAACCAAAGGCTCCATAATCCTATCATGAAGAATCTGCGGCTTAATATGTTTTAATAACTGATTATTAATCTTGACAATACCCTTACCAGGAAGTAATGTAGCTCTAGCAACTGCTTCTTTTCTCTTACCAATAGTCTGAATAACTTTTTGTTTAGCAGCTGCCATTATTGAACGTGTTTACTCCCAAGATGTTTAGATACATCGTTTAATTTTAAATAGTTAAGTGTTCCAAATTTAGAAGCATCTGGAAGAGATATCTTGTCAAATTTCTTGCCCTGATAATTAACAGGAACACCTAAGAAACATTGAACTTTCTTGAAAGCATTAACCCCTCTTTGTTGTTTGTAAGGAAGCATACCCCTAATAGACCTTCTAACAATCCTGTCAGCCATCTTAGGATAGAAAGGACCATGATAAGGGTGACCTCTCTCGTGCTTAGCCTTGAATGATTCTAATAAGAAAACTTTCCTGCCTGAGATAACAACTTTTTCACAATTAAGAATAATAACTTCTTCACCATCTAAAGATTTCTTAGCTGCAAAAGATGCCAATCTCCCAAGGACTAAGTTTGTTCCATCGATTATCATAATATGAAAGGGAACAAGGAGGGCTTTTTAAAGGTTTTGGATAGAAAGTATTTTAGAAAAAAGAATATGAATAAACATTTAAAAGCTTAACCAATAATTCTAACTTTCTTGCCTTTAGGATTAGAAGTCATTAATTCTTTAATTGTAATAGCTTTACCTTTAGCATTAATTTTTGATTTAGCTGCATCTGAAAACTTAAGAGCTGCTACTGTAATTTTTTTAGAAAATTCACCGTTAGATAATACCTTACCAGGAACTAAAGCTACTTCACCATCTCTAGTAAACTTGTTAATACGAATTAAATCAACCTCTCTTCTCTGTCTGTTAGGTTTAGATAAATCAAAAGCAACTCTCTTCCATAAATTTACTTTTTCTTTATTAGATAATTTTCTAAGATCAATAATTAAGTTAGTTAAAGCTAAACTTGAAGGTCCTGTTCTGTTTACCATAAATAGATGGAAAAATAATGTATTTATAATATTATCGGATTAATCATACACCTGATATAGATGCTTACCACCAGGAATATTATTCTTCTTATCAATAGTAACATCTAAAACCCTGTGTTTATGCCCTGCGATTATACTCTTAGCCCTCAAAGTTTCAGGATCATAATAGGAGAACTGATTAAAACCTTGAGATTTCAGGTATCTAAGGAATAAAGTAGAGGAAACATTGAACATATCAAATAAAGATACTCTAAAAGGGTCATAGTTAATAAAACGTTTTTTATGACCTTCGAACTCTTTTAAAAAATCAGGGAATGACAATAAGAATTGTACTTTTTTAGTCTTGCCTTCAGGATCAGTTTCTTTTCTATAATATTCTAAAATCATCCTAGCTTTTGCTTTAGGATTATCAATGAATAAAAGCTTAGAATTTTCATGACGAACAACAGCATACCAAGGATTATCACGAACATATTCAGCATCAAGTTCTGGACTATCTACTAAATCTTTTGATAAAAGCATTTCTAAATATTCAGATCTAGAAGCATTAATATCTGTCAAAAATTTTAAGTTATCTTCAAGATGAGAAATCCTCCTTCTGAATGAATCAATAGAATTTACATCAAGAAGATTAACCTTAGATGCCTCTGCCTTAAGCCTTGATGATAATGTACTAATACGAGCATTAATCTCTGCAGGAGTGTGATATGCAGTATAACTAAGAGGATCAGTAGAGAGTATATCATCATCAATAATATCTAATGAAGATAACCCAATACCTTTAGGAGTTTTAGTTGGACTTACATCATATATTAGAGTTGAACCTATTATTCTACTACCACCTACAACAATACATTCTATATTAGGATAACGTTTTATATCACCAAACTTTTCAGGAAGGACAAAAAGCTCAACAGGCTTAATACCTCTTGCAGATACTATTTCGATAAGATCACTATCAGAAGCATTGTGTGGAGCATTAACTACATTGACATCTTTATCTAAGATTAATCTTATACTCGGTCTTAAAGGCTGAATAGTTTCCATTAAGTGGTAGTAAAAAACAAATAATTTATAAACTTTATGAAAAAAATGCGGGGAACAGGCAGAACGCCTATAAATTAAACCGTTGGATATAATCGCCTTAATTTATTTTTAATAAGTTGTTATTAGTATCGCTGTTTAAATATTCTTCTGTTATTTTAGTATTTCAATTACTCTTTTTATTTCTTCTGGAGTGTGATTTAATTGTATGCTTGCTTTTTCGTAATCTTCATTAGTTATGCTTTTTATTGCCTTGTTTATTTTTTCTTTAGAAATAAATTGTGGAACATTTGATGATAAATCTCTTACGTTTCTTCCAGAATACCACAGTAAAGCAAATATGTCGCAGATGTCTTTTGTTTTTTTGTGTTCTTTATCTCTTTGTGGCATTGCGTTTAGTTTTGTTGCTAGTAATAGTTCTGGTTTTGGTAATAATAATTTCTTATTGAACTCTTCTAGTTCTTCTCTGTAGTCTTGATTTTCAAATGCGAATGATAATAGTGGTTCGTCTGCTGGTGTGAACTTGAATACTTCTTTGAAGTTTTTAGGAATAAAGTCTACTAATGGGTCAACGTACATTTGGAATATGTTATGGCTAGGAATAGTTTTGCTGTTTGTTAGTTCTTCTTCTGTTTCTGTATGTATTTCTTTTAGTAGCCTAAATGATATTGACTTAAAGTTTAATTTATTTTGTAAAATATCTAAAGATTTTGCTAGTACTGAGTTTTTCATTTGTTCTATGCTAGAGTTTTTGTCTAAGTGGAATCCTAGGTCTATGTCTCTGCTTCCTAGGTATGGTCTTCCTTGTGCTTTTTGGAATTTTTCGTTTACGTGGAAGAATACTGCCCATCCTCCTAGTATGCATATTGGTTCTTGTAGTGCTTTGATTACTTCTTGTAGGTATTTGTATGATGTTTTTGTTTCGAATTCTTTATACATTTGCTTTTAGTTTTTTTATTAGCATTTCTGCTGCTTCTTCAGCTGGTCCTCCTTCTTTGTATAAGTCTATTATTAGTTGCGGTAAGCTTACTATCTGCATCTTGTTTATTTTTCTTTTATTGTACATTACATGATGGTCTGTGATTATTATTCTTGTATTACCTTTTCCGTATAGTCCTCCTTCTTCTGTTAATATTTTATGCCATTTTTGTAGGTCTTCTTCTTTTATGTAGAAGTCTAGTCTTGATGGGAATATATACCTTTGTAAGACATTTTCTGCGTAGTATGTTGTTATTGCATAATCTAAATTTGTTTTTTTTAGTATTCTTATTGGTTCTTGGATTAAGTATTCTCTGTATTTTTTTGGTTTTTTATATATGCTTAACCAGTATTTTAAGAGTTTAATTTTATCTATAACTTTAGTTTCTTTAACTAACTTTTCTTTTTCTAGTTTTCTTAGGAATAATATCACCCATTGCCTTGTGCATTCTGCTCTTTTAGATAATTCATTCTTGCTTAAAACATTATCTTCAGATAGTAATACTCTTAATATCCTGTCTTGTTTATGTCCTTTCATAACATGTAATTATCTAGCTAAGTATATAAAGCTTACTTACATGTAACTATCTAGGTTATTTATAAGGAATAGTTACTCTATGAACCCTTGGAGTTTATTGCGGGGAACAGGACTTTCGTTTTTTCTTTAGTTTTTTGCCGAAGCTTTTTTCTAAAAAGATTCAATTCGAACCTGCGAAGGCACTAAGCCGTTAGATCCTTAGTCTAATACGTTTGACCGCTTCGCTATCCCCGCGTAATAAATTGTAAATAAAAATAGTTTTTAAACATGTCGCAATCATTTAATCTTCTTAACATTAACTTTATCCTTACTTACTTTAAGAGGATCAACTATAATTTTATCATGTTTCACTGGTTCTAAAATAATATCATGCGATGGCTTGCTTATTACTTTAATCTGATAATGTTCTTTTTCATCTTCACTACCAATAGACTTGCTTTGTTCATCAATATGCTGCTTCAATTCTTCAAGATTTTCAGAAGACCTTTTAGTGAATTTTACTTTATTAAGAGCAATATCAATAGCTTTCTCTCTTGAAAAATCTAAAAATAGTGAAGGATTACCAGAAGATTTTTTATAAATCATTTTAAGATCATTACTAGAAAATGGTTCTGTATCCTTACCATTACAACCTTCAATACGCTTCTTAATCATATCAACACAAGAATCAAAATCCATATTATCAAGAACAATCTTCAAAGGTTTTTCCTTAAGAGACAATTTATCAAAGAATTTTTTTGAAGAACTTAAAATAAACTGGGCTTTCAGATCATTAGATAAAAGATAATTTATAAGACCGATATTTTCAGGAGATAACTTATCCACATCATCCATGATAATAACATAATGCTTAGAACTTATCCTAGAATTTAGAAAATCAACTAATTTTTTATAATCAATACTAATATTATTCATTAATGAAGAGATAATAGACTTGAGGTTTTCATCAGATACTAAATTTGAGAACTTCTTAATACTGAAAGGCAATTTTTCCTTAAAACTTAAAAAACCATCAATAAGAGAGTGAACTAATTGATTATAATTCATTGAACTATCAAGAGATATAACATGAAGTTTAGGATATGAAGCTAATTCATGCTTAACCCATTTAATAATAGATGTCCTACCCATACCCTCATCTGATTCTATAAAACAAGATCTCTTATTCTCAATAATAAAATGATTGATTTTCTTTCTTTCTTCTTCATAACCAGCAATGAAAGCATCAATAGGAACAGGAATAGATTTCTTAAAAGGATCTGCAGACCATGAAAATTCCTTATACCAGTAATAGATAAACTGCCTCTCTTTCTTAACTTCCATCAAATATATTTTTAATTAACATATTATTAAAGTTTACTTTTATATTCATTATCTAAAGAATCAACAATATTCTCCCAAGTGAAATTCTTAACTCTTGAATAACCCAGTTTAGAATATTTACTCCTTAATTTAGAGTCATTAGTCAACAATGATAACTTGTTCTTTAAATCATCTAAATCATTATCTTTGAATATTAAACCTGCATCATCAACAACCCAGGGAATACCTCCTGAATCAGAGGCAATAACTGCAAGTTTTTGAGAGAAAGCTTCTAATAAAACAATACCAAAAGCATCATAATGAGATGGAAATAAGAAAATATCTGCAGAACTGAATAAATTTAATTTTATCTTTTCATCAACATCGTTCATAAAAATAAGATTGTTTAGATTTAATTTTGAAGATAAATTTTTAAGATTATTTAATTCACCAGCATCAGCACCAGCTATAATAAATTTAACTTTAGGAAATAATTCAGCTATATGAACAGTCAAATCCAACCCTTTAGATTTATGCATCCTTGAGAAACTCAAAACAACTAATTCTTTATTTTTAATAGAATATTTTTTTCTTATTAAATCACCATGTCTTAATTTTAGATAATCTTTAGGAATAGCATTAGGAATCAATTTTATTTTATTATCATCAATGTTGAAATTCTTTTTAATCCAAGAAATTTCAAGACCATTAACGGCTATAAGTTTATCATATTTATGAAGAAGAAATTTACCAATAGTCTTATCGAAAACTGGAATAATAAAATCCATAAATTTAGATCTTAAACCGTAAGGATAATCAGGCCAATGTAAAGTCATGAAACATTTAGATTTAGTAAATAAAACAGCTAAATTATGAACATGCCTATAAGAATGAACATGAACAATATCAAAATTAGAATTAATAATTTTATAAAGAACAAAAGGAAAAACAGGAGAAAAAGTATCTAATTTAAACCAAGTATTGAATCTTTTAATCTTAATACCTTGATAAATTTCTTCTGAGCCTAAAGTTTTACCAACTCTGGAAGAATTAGATGTAAAAACATGAACATCATGACCTTTACTAATAAGACCTTTAGCTAATTGTAAAACATGCTCTTCCATGCCCCCTTTGACAGGATAGAAAAAAGGAGTAATAAAACAGATTTTCATAAAAATAAAGTAGAATAAAAGAATAAAAGGTTATTGGATTAAGACTTATTTGGTTCTTTACCAATATGCAGAAACATAGTAATATCATCTTTATTTTTTGTATAAACAAAATGATAAGAATTAGCGTCAAAATCAGTTGCCTTACTTTCAAAAACTCCAACATGAACTCTTTTTCTTAAGACATCTAAAGTCACTCCTCTATCTAAAGCACGATATGAATCATATAAAATAAAGAAAAGTCTTTCACCATCATCAAGATCATCAGGATAATCAAATTTCATATAAAATACAAGATATGAAAGTTTAAAAGATTAACTTTGGTAAATCTCCAACAGATCCTTAGCAATATTCTCCCATAAAAATTCTTTAGATTTCTTAATATTATTCTTCGATATCTTATTCCTTAAAGATTTATTATTAATTAATAAAGTTAATTTATTTTCTAGTTGTTCTAGATTATTAAAATCAAATAAGAAGCCATTAATATTATCTTTAATCAAAAACTTACCACCCTCAGTCTTGCTAGAGACAATAGAATTACCAAAAGCCATAGCCTCTAAAATAGTAATACCAAAAGCCTCCCATTTACTAGGAAAAGCATAGATATGAGATGATTTAAGAACATTATATTTAATTTCATCAGAACCGCCAGAAAATAAAACACGATCATTTAAATTAAGAACTTTAACTAAAGATTCAAGCCTTTCTTTATCTTCACCTTTTCCAAAAATAATGAAAAGAACATTCTTAGATAATTTAGGAAGAACTTTTATTACCTGATCAAGACCTTTGTATTCTTGAATTCTTCCAACATAAGAGATAATAATTTTATTCTTTAAATCATATTCTTTTACAAATTTCGAATTATCAGCTTTATTAAAAATATTTTTAGGAATGCCATTAGGAAGGTAGACAATTGAATCAGCTTTGAAACCTTCATCAACTAACCAAGATTTTTGAGAGGGATTAACTTGTAAAACCTTATCATAAATACTATTAGTAAGTTTAACAACTGGTTTTACTAATCTTTTAAAAATCCTGGCATGAAGTGGATAAGAATCAAGAGCCATAAAAGGACCATGAGGTGTAATGACTAATTTCAGTTTCTTATTAAATAATTTCTTAAATAAAACAATAAGATCATGCCATAAGAAACCATAAGAGTGAACATGCAAAACATCAAGATCAGTCTTCATAATATTAAATAGCATAGAAGGATAAAAAGCTAAATAATAACCAAACCTGAAAAATTGTCTAGAACGATGAACATGAATATTATCAACTATTTCATAAGATTTTAAATCACCTTTATGAGAAGTGAAAACATAAACTTCATTATTTTTAGATAACTCTTTAGCAAGATAGAAACAATTATTCTCAGCCCCTCCCTTTACAGGATAAAAATATGTTGAAATAAAACCGATTCTCATAATATATTAACTTGAGAAATACTTAAATAGCTTTTTATACACAACCTGATTAATTCTCAATATCACAATCATCATTAGCTTCGTGCTTGCAATTATCACCAACACAAATCTGAACATTGCCACAATCAGACTGGGTAACTTCGTTCTTATCTTTAATACTTGCACCTGTATTATACGTATTAGAACAACCAGAAATAACACTAAGAACAATGAATAATAGAAGAATAATCACGCCAATTTTCATAATAAAAGAACTGATTCAAAGGTTAATAAAAGTTTCTATACAGAAATGCTACAAGTAGTAGTAAGGTTTAAATATAGTAGCTTTTTAGCAACATTCAATGACTAATATGAAAATCTTCAACAAATGGGATATAACAGGAATTGAAGTAAAAGACCCTGGATTGAAAAGATATCTAGTATTACCAAATCAATTAGTCCCAAGAACATTTGGAAGAAACAGCAAGTCAAGATTCGGAAAGAGCAAGAACAGCATAGTAGAAAGGCTAATGGGAAAAATCCTAGTAACAGGACATAAAGGAAAAAAACACAACAGAACTTCAGGAACATTCACAGGAAAAGGAATACATGCTTACAATCTAGTATTTAATACATTAGAGATAATAGAAAAAGAGACAAAAGAGAACCCAATAAAAGTATTGGTAAAAGCAGTAGAGAATGCAGCTCCAAGAGAGGAGATAACAACAATAGAGTATGGAGGAGCAAGATATTCACAATCAGTAGACTGTGCACCACAAAGAAGAATAGATATAGCATTAAGACAGATAACACAGGGAGCATACTCAAAAAGTTTTGGATCAAAAAGAAAGATACATGAAGCATTAGCAGATGAAATAATAAAAGCATACAGACTAGACCAGGGAAGCCAGGCAATATCCAAGAAATTAGAATTAGAGAGACAATCAGACTCTTCAAGGTAAATTACTATATTATAAGAATATTAATAAAATACTAGTTACTATAATAATAAAATGAGAGATGATGAATTTCTAAAACAGAGATTAGAAGCAATGTGGGAGTTCTTATTTCCAGATGTGAAAAGAGCAAACACAGTAGTCATAAGATTCAAAGGAAAATGGAGAAACAAATTCGGACATATCAAAAGACTAGGAAATGGAGATAGTGAGATAATAATAAATTCACATTTCAAGAATGAAAAAGTCCCAGAATACATTATAGATACAACAATAGCACACGAATTAGTACATTACATGCATGGATTCAATAGCCCATTACCAAGAATGCACAAACATCCACATAAAGGAGGGATAGTAAATAAGGAATTAAAGAAAAGAGGATTTGGGAACATGATAAGTCTAGAAAGAAAATGGGTGAGGAATGAGTGGAGAAATATGGTTAAAGAAGAATACAAGCCAAAAATTAGAGAAGAAAAACCAAGATTTTTCAGATGGTTCTAAGCAACTTTTTCATGAATATATCCACTAGCTAATGAATCTAGATTATAGTCTAAAGTTTTTTTAACATGCGTTACATATCTATAAACTTCTTTTTGAACAGCATTAATAGCATCATGTTCATCACCATCTGCTGTAAATGTTTTATTTCCAGGAATAACTCTAAGAGGAAAACGATCTGATAATTCACTACTCAAGGAAACCCTAACTACTGCTTCTCTGAAATGCGCTTTTTCTTCATAAGTTATAGAGATAACATGATTATCATAAATTGTTTCATTTTTAACACTAGAACAACCTGTTGTATTATTCCTGATAAAAGTTTCTGTCCATCTTCCCTGAATTCCTGTACATATAGAATAAGAGTCGCTTATTGGTGCCATTTCTAACTATTATTAAGATAACACCTTATTTATATTCATATTGAATTCATTCTATAAGCCTTAGAAAGCCATTATTTGTGCATTATGAATTTAGAATATTTTTTACAATTCAAACAATAATAAACAACCATGCCATTACGAGTCCTAACACGATAATTACCAGAAGAAAAATAAGAATAACAGTGCTTACAATATCTTCTTTTTAACTCTTTAGGAATAGGAGTATTAACTTTCATAGCTAATCTACGAGCCTTACGAACATAATCGTCAGGATTCTTAACAGACTTAGCTTTATTGAATAATTCATAAATCTTATCTAGGAATTCTTTTTTTAGAGAGATTTTAGATTTTTTCATAACAATTACAAAATATATTAAGTATAATAATATTTCCAGTAGCTAATTAAGTAAATTATTTTGCAAGAAGATTAGAATATTAAAACATCATAAAATGTCTTCTCTCCACTGGACACGACAAACTTGCGCGCCAGGTTTATAAACAAAAAATTCCAAGTTAATAAGATGTTAACAAAAGAAATGGCTAGATGTATAGCAAAGATAAGTGGAGACGGAAACTTATATTATAGATATTTAAGATATAGTAATACATGCCCTGAATTATTAAAAGAATTCGAACAAGATATGTTAAAAGAGTTTGGAAATGTTCATTTTACGCCAGGAGTTGGAAATTCTGGAACACCTTTTAGGCAGGTACATAAAAAAGCAATAATTAACAGATTTCTTGAATATCTAACAGATTATAGAAGCTTAAAGATTTTTATTCCTGAAGATATAAAAAATTCTTCCAAAGATATAAAAAAGGAGTATCTAAGAGCATTGTACGATGATGAAGGAAGTCCATCACTTAGATTAGCTATTAAAACTAAAGAATGGAAAAGAAGCATTACTTTGGCTTCTAATTCAATAAAAATATTAGAAGAGACAAAGATTATCTTACTAAACGACTTTGATATAAAGACCAACAGAATCATAAGGAATCGACCTAAAAGCGACTATGATAAATCTTACATCCTAAGCATTACTGGGAAAGATAACATGATAAAATATAGAAATAGAATAGGATTCTTACATCCAGATAAAATAAGAAGATTGAATCTTGTTTTGAAATCTTATGAAGCTACGTCTAAAAATGTTGTAAAATTTAATGAATTAATTAAAGAATATAAGGTGAGCAGCGAACCATACTTCCCGTACGCAGTACAGTACAATATGGAACGTGGGCTTGCTTAACTATCCGAGTTCGAAAATCTCTAAAACTGGTATAAACCAGCATTAAATGAGATCGGGTGGAACCAAGCCGCTATGACCGCTCATTATATAGGAAAAATAAAGGTTTTATAAATGTTTTCATTAAAGAAATAGTTGTAAAGTTTTATAAATATTCTAAGAATCGCTAATATATGCTAAACATACAATTAAGATTAAAAGAGAAAATATGGCATACTAGTGAGATCTATACTTTAAAATTTGAGAAACCAAAAGATTTAGATTTCAAGCCAGGACAGTTCATAAACTTAGCAGTAGAAGTTAATGGAAAACAAGAAAAAAGAGCATACTCAATAAGTTCAAGCCCTACTGAAGAGCTGCTGATGTTCACAATAAAAAGAGAGGACTATCCAGAAGAGCCAGAGAAAAGGGCTAAATCAGTAAGCACAGGATTAAGCAAACTAGAACCTGGAGATCAGATAGAGGCAAAAGGACCTTTCGGAGTATTTGTATTAGAAGAGAATCCTAATTTAGTATTCATAGCTGGAGGAACAGGAATAACACCATTCAGATGCATGAGTAAATATCTACTTGATAAAAAAATAAATGCCAATATAACATTATTCTATAGTGCAAGAGCAGAAAAAGATTTTTTATTCTATGAAGAATTCAATAAACTAAAAAATGAAAATCTAAAGTTTATACCAACAGCAACTAGAGACGAAAACTTTAAAGGAAACAAGGGAAGAATAGATGAAAATTTATTAAATAATAATATAAAAAATTTCAATGAAAATACTTACTACATCTGTGGGCCAAAATTATTTGTAGAATCAGTAGAGAAAATATTATTAAAATACAATATTGAGAAGAAAAAAATAAAAGTTGATAAGTGGGGTTAATATTTTAAAACATTAGAATCTATTTCTTCAGACCAAGAGTCAATCCCACCTTTAAGATTAGTTACATTAGTAAAACCAACAGATTCAAGAAATAATACTGCTTTAGCACTTCTAGAACCATGATGACAATGAACAATTATCTCTTTATTTTTGTTTAATTCATTAAATCTAGAAGGAAGCTCGTTTAAAGGAATCAAAATTGAATCTTTAATATTACAGGTATTATATTCATCAATTGTACGAACATCTAATAAGATAAAGTCTTCTTTATCATCGAATTTCTTCTTTAATTCCTGAACTGATATCTCTTCCATGATATTATAGTATATAAGATAAATAAAAAACTTGTGAATTAATTATCTGATGAAGCCAAACCGTTTTCTCTAATTAAACCCATTCCAGTTTGATAGGCGATACTAATATTACTATACCTATTCCTAATTTCAGGGGTTGTCGGGCTGAATGGATGATTCAATATTCTTTCTAGTCTCTCCATTGTATCCTTTGATCTTATGAAATCTGCAACTACAATACCACCATCAAACTTCAATTTAGGACCTAATTCATCCAATGAACTTGCAAGATATTCTCTTATTTCTGTTGATACTCTATAAGTTGTAGCAATTTTATCAAACTTTTCTTTCAAATCATATAATACATTAGCATTGGGATCCTCAACATCTAGTTGTGCTGAAACAATCTCTCTTCCCAAGTTATCTATAGTATACATTTCTAATTTTCCTTCTATAGAATCTAAAGCATTCGCTATAGAATTTAATTTCTGTGCTAGGACACCATTTGTTGCTATTGAGTATTGATCAATTATCTCTTGAGGTACCTCTAAATCACCAGCACGATCTATAATTATTTTAAGAGCCAATTTAGCATGATTAAATTTACCTTGTGTTAATTGTTCTCTTGTTGTTTGATATTTTTCATAACTAAATCCTGCAAGTCTGAAAAATTGTTTTGTATCCATTTTATTTTCTCCGTAACCATAGAATTACCGGAAAACTTAAAAGACTAACTGTGATGTAACTACTTGGTAATGGATTTAGTCAGAAAGAGTGTTATTCTTGTTAGAACGCTTAGACAAGCCTAATTCTTCGTCTAATTCTTCAGCCATAGAATGAATATCGTCAAGTGTACGAAGAACATCTTTCCTTAACTCATCAACTAAGTATTCTAAGTTATTGACTCTTAAAGAGTACATATTATCCTGTGATATTACTAAGCCAGATTCCATAAGTTTGTTAAGGTGATGAATGACAGTAGCTCTAGATAAATTAGATTTTAATGCTAATTCATCTGAAGTCAATTCTTTATTCCTTCTTGAAGCTTTCAATAATTCAACAAAGACCCTAAAACAAGATTTTTCTTTATCTCTTTCACCGAATAAACCTAAAGATTGAGAGAACCATTGGAGATCATCATTAACATCTTTATTAGATGATTTCCTTAATTTAATTATAGTAATCTTCTGGAATTCATATTTCATAATAGTATTTTATTAATCTTGTTTAAATATCTTAAGGTTCTATTCTTTTTAGATCCATGTTATCAAAATCTCTATCGAATGAAACTATCTCAGAACAGTTATTCAATACAGCAGAGGTGTAATGAATTAAATCTGGAAAATCCAGGCCATATTTATTTATTCTTTTTAAAGATTCAAATAATAAGTCCCTATTTAAATCCATTATTATACAATTAGCTTTGAATAAAGATTTTACACAATTAGATGCTGAAAGTTTATCATTTTTTATTCTAGATATTGCATTGAATGCCTCTACCAAGACTAATGTATTTGTAACAAACTCAGATGATAATAATTTTCTACAACTCTCTTGATCACCATCATCAGTAAAAGCTTTTATTATTATATTAGCATCAATAAATTTCATTTGTTTCTCCATTCATGCGATAATTTTATAACTTCCTCTGTTGAATATTTTCTTTTTTGTTTTATTTTATCGCTTAAATTGAATGCTTCTTCTAAAGAGGGTATTTCGTCATTTTCTAACACTCTCATTATTACAGACTCATAAGATTCTCTAGGGTGAATCTTTTTTTGATCTAATTTTTTTTTAGTTTCCATGCTTATTTGTATACTTGTCAATTTCATGCTTATAGATAGTTATAGATACTTATAATACTTTCTATATATCTTATTTTTCTAGATTATTCCTTACAATCTTACTTTTAATTTGCCTATGCCTATCATATTCATATTCAACAGTTTGATCAGGACCATCAAGATAATAGTCAGTAGTTGCCATAACTGGAAGATTCCATCCATTGAACAAAGTGTAAGAGGCATGTGAAGGTTTTCCATTATCATAATTTATACAAGTCTCTAATCTTCTTTTATTTTCTAAATCTATAGATGTACAATATTTATTAGTCACGCAAGATTCAGAAGCTAAAGAAATTAAAGCTGCCAATGAAAGATTAGTTAATTTGTTCATAATTATATTATTATTTTAGAATTAAAAAAGCTATAGGAAGAATTATTGGAAGATTTGCGGATTATTTAAATTTTTATAACTTTATTATTCTTATTAAATGAGTAATGATTTTACTTAATTGTAGTAACAAATGAAAGATTTATAAATAAGACCATATCTATAAAAATGAAGGTAAATATAATGAAATTCACATATGAAATAATTTTAAGATTTGCAAACGGCAATCCTAATGAACAGCCAAGAGAAGGAGAAAGGATGCAAGAGTTTTTTATTCGTACAAAACCTGTAGAATTCGCTAATCCTCTTCAGAAAGGTGATGGTTTATATGTCCGTGACTATTATATTAAAGTTACAAGTATCAATCATTATGCTATTGATGAAGTAACTAGAGAAGCTATGGGTTGTGATGGAATAAGTGTAGCAGATTGTAACCAGTTTGGTTATCAAGACGCTGAATCAGCAAGAGAAGAGTTTGAAGTAGCTAAAAGAAATCTTGGCGATATTGTAAAAAAAACTAGACCGTAATTAAGTTCTAAATATTTATTCTTCGCCTATAAATAAAATAATAGGAAAATACACCTAAGTTTTCGGACAATATTCGGACTAAGTTGAATTAAATTTCTATAAACCTCATAAAACACGTTTATAAGCCTTAATAGTGCAAAAAGCAATATTTATATACTATTTCAACCTATCTTAGTTGAGCTTAGGTCAACAGGAATCGCTTAACATGGAAAAAAAAGAACAAACCACACAAACCCAAACTGAAGAAAAAACACAGCAAGAAGACCAAAATATAGTAGAAGATTACACAAAAACATTACAGAGATTACAAGCAGATTTTGACAATCACATAAAAAGAACAAAGAAAGAGAAAGAAGAATTAGAAAAATATGCAACAGCAAAACTAGCAGTAAAATTACTAAATGTAGCAGATGATTTCGAGAGAACAATGAAATTACTAAATGAGACACAAGATAAAAAATTAACACAAGGATTAGAGATGGTACAAAAACATTTATTCAAAATATTAGAAGAGGAAGGAATAAAACAAATAAACGCAAAAGGAAACAAATTCGATCCATTCAAACATGAGATTATAGACTTAAGAAATGGAGAAAAAGATGACATGGTAATAGAAGAATTACAAAAAGGATACACAATGCATGACAAGGTACTAAGAACAAGTAAAGTAATAGTCAGCAAGAAGGAGGAAAAGTAAAATGTGCAGTGCAGACCAATGTAACAGCAACCATTCAGCATACTCAGCAAATACAGGTGAAATGTATGCAAAGATGAAAGGTGGATATGATTCATTAAGATCAGCAAATAAAGTAAGTTATGTTAAATCAACAATAGGATACGGGGGTATTTAAAATGAGTAAAATAATAGGGATAGATTTGGGGACCAGCAATTCAGCAGCAGCAGTAATGCAGGCTGGAAGACCAGTAATAGTACCAAGTGCAGAGGGAACATCATTATACGGAAAAGCATTCCCAAGTGTAGTAGGATTAACAAAAGACGGACAGATGTTAGTTGGAGAGCCAGCAAGACGTCAAGCAGTATCAAACCCAGAAGGGACAATAATGGCTGCAAAAAGAAAGATGGGAACTGGATACACTTATGATATTAGAGGAAAAAGATTCACACCACAACAGATCTCAGCTTTCATATTACAAAAGATAAAGAAAGATGCAGAAGAATTCTTAGGAGAAAAAGTAGAGAAAGCAGTAATCACAGTACCAGCATACTTCGATGACAATCAAAGACAAGCAACAAAAGATGCAGGACAGATAGCTGGATTGGAAGTAATAAGAATTGTAAATGAACCAACAGCAGCATCACTAGCTTACGGAATAGACAAGCAAGACAAAGAATCTAAAATTTTAGTATTTGATCTAGGTGGAGGAACACTAGATGTAACAATAATGGAATTAGGAGATGGAATCTTCGAAGTAAAATCAACATCAGGAGACACACAATTAGGTGGAACTGATATGGATTTAGTATTAATGAATTTCATATTAAAAGAATTCCAGAAAGAGAGCGGAATAGATCTAAATGAAGACAAGACAGCTGTACAGAGAGTAAGAGAGGCAGCTGAGAGATCAAAGATAGAACTAAGCACAATGATGGAAACTGAAATAAATTTACCATTCATCAACGGTTCAAATAACTTGCAGATGAAAATGACAAGAGCAAAATTAGAAGAACTAATGGAGCCGATAGTATCAAGATGCAAGAAACCATTAATGCAAGCAATAAAAGATGCAAAAGTTGAGATAAATGCTATTGATAAAATAATCTTAGTCGGTGGACCAACAAGAATGCCAATGGTAAGAAAGTTTGTAGAAGACACATTAAACAGAAAAGCAGAAAGGGGAATAGACCCAATGGAATGTGTAGCTCTAGGAGCAGCAGTACAGGCAGGAGTATTAGGAGGAGAGGTAAAAGACATCTTATTATTAGATGTAACACCATTAACACTAGGAATAGAAACACTAGGCGGGATAAGAACTCCATTAATACCAAGAAACACAACAATACCAACAAAGAAATCTCAATCCTTCAGTACAGCAGAGGATAACCAATCAGCTGTAACAATAAATGTACTACAAGGAGAGAGAGAGATGGCTGCTGATAACAAAGCACTAGGTAAATTTGATTTAGTAGGAATACCACCATCACAGAGAGGAGTACCACAGATTGAGGTAACATTTGATATAGATGCAAACGGAATAGTAAGTGTACATGCAAAAGATATGGGAACAGGAAAAGAACAAAGCATCAAGATAACTGCAAACCAGAAATTAGACAAAGGAGAAATAGAGAAGATGCAGAAAGATGCTGAGAACTATGCTGAAGAAGATAAAAAGAAAAAAGAGGCAGCAGAGACCAAAAACGAAGCAGAAGCACTAGTCTACACAATAGAGAAAGCAGTAAAAGATGCTGGATCAAAAGTCGATAAGACACAACTTGCTGATATTGAAAGAGACAAGAATGAACTGAAAGACTTGATAAAAAATAATGAGACAGGAATGTTGAAAAGAAAGATGGAAGATGTAAATAAGAAATTACATGAAATGTCTGCAAAACTTTATCAAGAAGCAATGAAGCAAGAAGAGAAAGCAAAAGACCACGAAGTAAGCGGAAAGAAAAAAGACAAAGTTGTAGATGCAGAAGTAATAAATGATGAGGAAAAGTAAAACCTCATTATAAATTTTTATTTTTTTAATAATCATGGCAGAAGATTACTATAGTTTACTAGGAGTAAGCAAGAGTTCTTCAAAAGAGGAAATAAAAAAAGCTTACAAAACATTAGCTAAAAAGTATCACCCAGATGTAAGCAAGGAAGAGGGAGCATCTGAAAAATTCAAGAAGATTTCTGAAGCATACGCAGTATTATCAGATGATACAAAGAAAACACAATATGACCAATACGGAGAGGGAGGATTCCAACAGAGATATTCACAAGATGATATATTCAGAGGATTTGATGTAAATGATATATTTGGAGATGTATTTGGAGGAGATCCATTTGAGATGTTCTTCGGAGGAAGAAGTGGAAGAAGACAAAAAAAAGGAAATGATTTACGCTATGATATGTATCTAAATTTTGAAGAGGCAGTATTAGGAACACAGAAAGAGATACATGTAGAAAAATTAACAGAGTGTGAAAACTGCGAAGGAACAGGAAGTGAAAGCGGAGATTATGAAACTTGTGATACTTGCAAAGGAGCAGGACAGGTAAGAATAGCAAAAAGAACACCATTTGGAACATTTGCACAAGTAACAGCATGCACAACATGTCATGGAGAGGGAAAAACAGTGAGTGATCCATGCAAGCAATGCAAAGGAACAGGAAGAACAAAACAACAGAGAACAATAAAGATCAATATACCAGCAGGGGTAGATAATGGATCACAATTAAGGGTAAGCAGAGAGGGAGAGGCAGGAGTTCGTTCAAGTACACCTGGAGATCTGTATGTAGTAATGAGAGTAAAACCAAGCGAGATATTCAAAAGAAAAGAATATGATCTAATATTAGAAGTTCCAATAACAATAAGCCAAGCAGTATTAGGAGATGAGATAAAAATTCCTACATTAGACAAAGAAGTAAGTATCAAAATACCAGAAGGAACACAATCAGGAACTAATTTCAGGTTAAAAGGAAAAGGGGTGCCATACTTAGATGGATATGGAAGAGGGGATATATTTGTGATAGCAGATGTAATAATACCAAAAAAACTAAGCAAAGAACATAAAAAATTATTTGAAGAATTAAAAAAAACAGAAGAGAAAAAAAGCTTATTAGAAAGAATAAAAGAATTTGCAAAAGAGAGACTATGATTTATAAAGAAGTTATTTCTATGAATGTTATATGAATGAAGTATTAAGAAACCCTGAAAATTACAGAATAGGGCCAAACTACAGAGCTTCTAATATTGTATTTCCAGTAATGTACAAAGGAGAGAGGTTTATTATAAAAAGGCCAAGAATAAGCGGAGACTTAACCTACTTATATTATTATTTAAGAGATGATAACGGAAACAGAATATTATCAAGCAGCAAAGAGGGAATGAATGAAGAAGCAAGAAAACTTAAAATATTAAACGGAAAATACGCACCAAAACTAATAGATTATGATCCAAATACAGCAGTAGAATGCAGAGAGTACATTGATGGAGAAGATTTTAGAAAATTAAAAAGATATAATGACAAAAAATCAGCAATAGAACTTGCAGCCCTAGGAATAAGAGAGATACATTCAAGAGATATAATATTAGGAGATGCAACAATAAAAAATGTAATATTAACAAAAGATAAAAATAAAGCTTTATGGATAGACTTTGATGGAGTATTTGACGAAGAGAATATAAACGAAGCAAAAGCAAGAGATATAATCAAATTCATTAACACAACATATCAACTAACAATAGATGAAACATTAAAACAACATGCAGTAGATAGCATATCTGAGTTATATAAAAATAAAAAAGTAATGGACTTCGTAAGATTATTTATTTAACAAATTTATTCAAGACCTTAATGTAATCCTTATTTAATCCACCAAGCCTGAATAAAACCACTTCTTTAATTCCAATTTCTTTACAAAGATTAAGATCGCGTTCTAACTGTTTAGAAGAGATTAATGACTCATTACCATTAATACCAACAGCAAGACATCCTAAACCAACCATGACATTATCTTTATAATGATATTTCAAAGTTTTGAGTTCAGACCTTAACAAAGACTCAGGATAATCAAGAGTAGAAGTATACATCATCTTAATTATCTTATTATTAAACTCTTTAGGATTAAACTGCAAAGCAAATAATTTGAATAAAAATTTCATAACAGAGACATCAATAAAATATTCAGCAGTATAAATCTTACCTTTATATTTCTTGAAAAAAGACCTAATTAATTGAATATTTTTCATAACCTTGAATAATTGCGAAAACATCAAAAATCTTTTTTTAGGAAACTCAGCATCCCACATAATGGGAATATTTTTATTCAATAAATGATGAAAAGTACGTAATAAAGCCCTACGTCTAGAGAAAGGAGAGAACCAATAACCTTCATCCATATTCAACAAAGGCCACCAAATCAATTCTTTAACATTCTTATATTTAGATCTTATTTCTTTATCATAAAGATTAAAACCCTCAATAGAATAATCAGCAATAATCAACTTAGTAGGAAACTTTACTAGAGATAATTTAGATAAAGATGAATCATTAGGGAATTCCTCAAAAAAATATATTTTCATAAAACAATAAAATATAATTCAGATATAAAACTAACTGATTACAATAAAACTTAAATACTATAAATAAAAAATAAAGATATGCATACAAAAATAAGAGAAGATTATGAAAAACTTATAAAATCAGGAGAATTCAACAAAGAAGGATACTTATGCGGATTTTTTTTAATGAGCGAGGTAGATAAACTAGAGAATACGGATTGGCAGATAGACTTCTATGATGAGAAGAAAGACACAATAACAAGCTATGTAGTAGGAGAAAAAATAGAGGTAAGTGAGAATTCAAAAATATTCAAAGAGGAAGGAAAGACAATAGAAGAATTAAAATTAGAAAAATTAAAAGTTGATATAAAAGATGCATTAAGAAAATGCGAGATAATATTAAAACAGCATGAAGAAAAAGAGACACAGGTCATAATAATATTACAGAATGATAAAGGAATAAAATGGAACATAAGTTATGTCACACAAAAATTTAATTTAATAAATATAAAAATAGATGCTGAAACAGGAGAGTTAGTAAATCAAAACATAATTTCTATGCTAAGCTGGGGAAAAATAGACGACGGAAAGGACTAACCAGCACCACCGCCTCCTCCTCCACCTCCGCCGCCACCACCAAATCCACCACCAGAACCTGAATTAGAAGGAGATGACATTGAAGTGCTCATTGATGTATAAAGAGAGTTAAAAGCTGAAGCATTAAAAGTTCCACCAGAATACCAAGATGAAGAACCATCATTTTTAGAAATGTTCAAAGAATTGAATTTTTTAATCCAGTAAGATTGAATACCAAAAACAACAGTATACGGCAGGAATTCATTAAAAATACGTTCTTCTTTTAATTGATAAGTCTTAAGCCAATTACTTAATTCAGAATATTTCTTTTTATTCAAAGAACCAACAAGAGTAGTCTTAGCCATTAACTGACTGAAGATTATTATAATAACACCTGAGATAATAGATGAAATAAAACTCAGTATAGCAAGAGTCTTAATATTAGAGAAGAAAGAAGATATAACTAACAAAATAACTAAAAATAAGATAAATAAATTCTCTTTAGTAAATGCAGAACTAAATTTAAAAGATTTATGCTTAATCTTAGAAAATAAAATTAATAGATAAATAACAGAATGAATTAAACCAAATATTACAAAAAATATATTACTAATTATAGTAGTTGATAAAAAAACAAAACCTAGAATCAAGAAAATAACACCTTTAAGCATTGTCTTATTTTTAGCTGCTTTAGGATTTTCTTCAAAAAGTTTCTGTTTCATAGCTTCATCATATATCATATCCTGAATTTCTGGAACTTTCTTGTAAAATTTATATTTAAGATCTGATAAAAGTATTTTATCTTTAGATTCAAAAATAGATTCCATTAATTTTTTCTCATAATCTAATAATAATGAATAATTATTTCTAGTTTTTAATAACCTGAATTCTTTAGATTTGAAAACAAAACCTTTCTTTTCTTCAATAATATGAATATAACCTCTCTGAGCAAGATCGATTATAGTTGCAATAATCTCACGAATAGAAACAGAATCATCAATAACAACACCAGCAATAGCAGGTTTAAGATTTGTTAATCTGTAAGAATTTACATTTTTAGAAGAGACGTCAGGATCTTTACCATATAATTCATGTTCTTTCCTGTATTTAAAAAAAATAGAAAGAGGCATAATTATAATTAGAATAATTATCAAACATTGCATGAAAATAACTAAAAGATCAATATTTGAGAAAGGAACAATTCCTCTAGGAAATTTAAATTCAACATCATAAGGAGAGTAAGGTTTAAGATTATTATTTAATGAAAATAGAATAGTCCTTGAACCTATAACCTTAAAATCAGAACTAGGAAAAGTCCTATAACTTAAATCATTAATATCAATATCTTTAGGAAAATGAACAAATAACTGAGCTGAATTAACAGATTTCTCATGATCTTTAAAAACAGCAGTCCAGAATATCCTATCTTTTAATAATCCATGTTCAACTAAACCGTTAACATTATAGTTAAGAACAAAAGTTCTTTTTTCATTATCAGCATTAAAAAACCATTTAACATAACGCATATTATTCTTATCAGATATTTCTTTATTCATAATCTCATTATTATTCTCGTAAACTCTTATATCTGACAAAGAACTTATCTTATCAAAGTGAAAATATCTGTAAGCAAAAGTGAATTTATCATTAAAAACAAAAGACTGAGATTCAATAACATTAACAGAACCATCTTCGTTAATGTATAGGTGAGTAGAGATATTCTCCCAATAATAATCTTTAGCTGAAACACTAAATGCGAATAATGAAAAAAATAAACAAAACATTAAAATATTAAATTTTTTCATAAAGAATTAAGATAATGAGAAGTTTATATTCTTTTTTAGTATAGAAAAACTTATATATGTATATTTCTTAAAAAAATAAGTGGCAAAAAGTGGATTTAGAAATTGGATTAATGGTTTAATTCTATCTTTTAGACTTTCAACATCAGAAGTAAATAATAAAAAATATAGTTCTAGACAGGAAAACACTTCATATGATGAAAGGGATATAGTTCGTAGAATTGAAGCTTCCTTAGCTTTAGCCAATAAGCATTACAACGATGGAAATTTAAAAAAATGTCAATCTTCTTTAAATACTGCACGATCAGAAGTCGAAGAATTAAGAAGCATGGATAAAAGACCATATGCAGTAAGGATTCTCGCCCTAAATAGAAAATTGCAAGCTAGGGATATATTATCAAAAAATACCAGAACATACAATAAATAAGATGGACAATAAACACCATATTGTTGCAATAACTGCTTTTATAAAAAATAATGAAGGAAATAAATTCTTAATAATAAAAAGAAGTCCTAACGAGATAGCATTTCCAGGAAAATGGTCATTCCCAGGAGGAAAACTAGAACGCGGAGAGAATATAATGGAGACATTAAAAAGAGAAGTCAAAGAGGAAGCAGGATTAGATATAGAAGAAAACCATAAAGTATTCCTGAAAGATTTCACATTCATAAGACCAGACGGAAAAAACGTTGTAGGAATGTGCTTTGAGGTAAAATCAAAACATGAGAATGTAACAATACCAACAAAAGAGTTTGATGAATACAAATGGGTAACGCCAGAAGAATTCAAAGAATATGATTATATAGAAGGAATGGAAGAGGAAGTAAATCTAGCTTTCAAAAAATAGAAAAATAAGCCTGGCTAAAACTATCTATACTTTTTTCAGGACTACTACTAGATATATCATCTATCTTATCATCGATTTTCTCGCCAAGTTCTTCAGCAGGACCACTATCCTTATCCCTAGCTGCAATACCTAGCACAACTCCTATAATCAATACAACAATAATACCAAGTATTAACCAAGGAAGCCAAGCTTTTGAGTCCCCATGATCTGTTTTTTGAATTATTTTAGTTTCTTTTTCCATACAATTAAATTAATCTCAAATTATTAAAGAATAACGTCTAAAGAGTATATATTAGAAATGGTATTGTTTTTAAATTATATCCTAAATGATAAATGTAAAGTTTACTATTTCATGCTCATTCATTAAATTAGAGTATCATAAGTTTTATAAATAAACAAAATACAGATTAATTATGGCATTAGGCGCAGGATTATGGGCATTGATAATTATACCGTCAGTCATAGCGTTATGGCTAATATTCTCATTCAATAGATTAGTAAGTTTAAGGAATAGAGCAGAAAATGCATGGTCACAGATAGATATACAATTAAAAAGAAGATTTGATTTAATACCAAATTTAATAGAGACAGTAAAAGGATATATGAAGCATGAGAAGGATACATTAAAAGAGGTAACAGCAGCAAGAACAGAATTTTTAAAAGCACAAGGACCAGTAGGAAAAGCAAAAGCAGACAATATGCTGACTGACGCATTAAAAACAATATTCGCAGTAGCAGAGAGTTATCCAAAACTAGAGGCTAATACAAACTTTATGCAGTTACAGGAAGAACTGACAGGAACAGAGAATAAAATAGCATATTCAAGACAATACTACAATGATACAGTTGAGACATTCAATACAAAATTACAGGCATTCCCAACAAACCTAATAGGAAAGATGCTAGGATTCATAGCAAAAGAATTCTTCGAGACAGCAGAATCAGAGAGAGCACCTGTAAAAGTTAAATTCTAAAGGATTTTACCAACAATATAAGTATCAATATATTCCCCGTCATCAGTTAATAATGCTTTTTTCTTAATACCTTCAATTTTAAAACCATTCTTTAATGCAATTTTCCATGAACCAATATTTTTTATTGCCATCTCAGCTTCTGCTCTTTTGAACCCTCTTTTCTTAGCATCCTCTAATATAGATTTAAGCATTTTAGAACCAATTCCTTGACCCTCATAATCTGGGTGAACTATCCATCCTAAATCAATTACGTGCCTATCTCTTCCAGATTTTTTAAAATGATAGCCAATATGAGCTACAATTTTTTGTTTTAATTTATCAACAGCTACAAAGTATATACTATCGGGATTTTTAGAGGATAATGTTTTTCCTAATTTCTTCATTCTATTATTTGAAAACCTAGTTGAGCCTGTATAAATGAATGTTTTTCTTTTAAATCCATCTCTCCAAACTTTAGACATTCCTATTTCATCACCTTTTTTTGCTTTTCTTATAGTTATAGACATATTAATATTAGTAATTTGTTTATATTTAAATTTATTCTACAAAAAATACTAATACATAATCTTTTTAAACCAAAAAACTAATATAAATACATGGCAGAAAGAATAAGTTTCCATGATCACATAACAGCGAACAAATGGAAATCCAATCTTATAATATTCTTAGTAATAGGAATGATAATATTCTTCGGTTATTTAATAGGAATCTTCACAATAGGAGCAGTATCTGGACCATGCACATCTATGGCATACAGTAGAAGGACTAAGCATAGCAGCAGGGATATCAATGCCAAAAGTATATGTAATAAATGATACAGCAATAAATGCATTCGCAACAGGAAGAGATTACAAACATGCATCAGTAACAGTAACAACAGGAGCATTAGAAAAATTAAATCGTCAAGAACTAGAAGGTGTAATAGGACATGAATTAAGCCATATAAAAAATTATGATGTAAGAGTAATGATGCTGACAACAATATTAGTAGGAGTATTAGTATTATTAAGCGATTTCATGCTAAGATCATTTATATTTGGAAATAAGGACAGAGAAAATAGGGTGCATCCAGCGTTAATTATAGTTGCTTTAGCACTTGCAATACTAACACCAATAATCGGAGAACTGATGAAATTAGCAATATCAAGAAAAAGAGAGTATCTAGCAGATGCAAACGGGGCATTATTAACAAGGTATCCAGAAGGATTAGCAAGCGCTTTAAAGAAAATAAGAGATGACAAAGAACCATTAGTAGAGGCAGCAAATAAGGCAACAGCATCGTTATGGATAGAAAACCCTCTAAGGAACAGGAAAGCATGGTTAAAAGGGTTATTCCAAACACACCCTCCAATAGAGGAACGTATCAAAAGACTAGAAAATATGTGATAATTCTCAGTAAAATATATAAGAAAGGTATAAATCAATATAGTAAGGTTTAAAAAAGTTTACATGGACAACTTAAAAGTGAATACAATGATTATAAGAAGATCAAAATTAGGAGAGTCTAGAAATTTAGATTCTGGTTGGAAAGCTAGAATAAATGATCTTGGTGATTTAATACTAGAAGACCAACACGGGTATAGTGCAACGTATACAATACACCCTTATGATGGATTAGTCACGCCAGAAAGAATAAATGGTTTTCCATTGAGTCTAGACCATAATAGTGCAGAAACAAAAATTTACTTTGAATTAAGACGTGAATTTAGAGAACAAAATGCTCCTGAAATAGAATATGTTACTCCAAAAGGTAGAAGTATTGATATTTGCGATTATAATAGTTATTAAAAATTAAGAGAGAGGTGAAAAGAGATGAAAAAAATATTAGTTCTAATGTTAGTATTAACAATACTATTAACAGCATGTGTTTCAGAGAAAAAACAGATAGAAACATTACATGCAGAGACAATAAAAGCAATACTTGAAGGAGATTCAAAAAAAGCAGCATCAGCATTTTCAGAAAATTATATAGATATAGGTGATGGAGCTAAAAAATCAATGAATGAAGAATATTTCACAAATCTGTTTAATTCAGATGTATACCAAGCAGCATTAAATGGAAAAAAAGCAGAAGATTTATTTGACTTAAGTAAAAAAGAGATATATACATATAATGAACTAATGAATACAAAGCATAAAGATTTTGGAAAGGGAAGCTTTGAATTAAAACAAGGAGATATATTTGCATACTACCCTAATAAAGCTGGAGCAGTAGTAAGCGACGGGTTTGTAGGAGTATACAGAAAAGAGAGTGGAAACTGGAAAATAATTGCTGGAGACTAATCTTTTATATTTTTTATTAACTCTTCAATATTGATAAATTCTCTGCATGAATTATTGAAACAATCCTTGAACTTATCTGAATATATAATCATAGAATTAAGAGGAAGATCACTCCATGAAATAGAGGTTTTTGTATGAATTAAATGATAATTACCATTACTCATAAAAGCAAATAAGTTCAAGAAGTCATGATTAATAGGAAGAGAATACTCATTAGGAAGATATTCAATATTTAATATTATTTTAGACCTTAAAACAGCAAGTTCAGCCAAAGAAACTGATGATGGATAAGGATGATCAAAATTATTTGCATTAACAGAAATAAAATCAGAATTTAAATTCTCGTACCATATATTATCTTTATTGAAAGAATTAACTTTAGAGAGAAGTTCAGAAATCAATTCTTTATAATTATTAGAGTCTTCATAGATAAAAGTAGAGAATAATAATAACGCAGAATAATCCTCTAAAAATTCTTCATCATTCAAAGAACTGTGAGATAATTTACCATTAACATAATGTTTACTTAACAAAGCATTGAATAAACTAAAAGCCTTATCCTTAGAATCATTATTGCCTGTAAACCTATAATGCATCAACAACCCTATACCAACAAGAGAGTTCCATGATGTAATAAACTTCTTATCTGTGAAAGGCTGAGATCTAGAATTACGATATTTTAATAATTTATTTTCAATATCAGGCAAAAACTTGTTTTCTTTTTTAATCAAATGAATCTTATCATCAAAATTATTGTTTAATTCATAAACTTCTGAAAATTTAATAAATTCATCAACAGATAAAACTTTTTTTAATTCATCAACAGACCATAAATAAGTAAGACCTTCATGATTATCAGTATCAGCATCAATAGCAGAATAGTACATTCCATCATCTAAAAATGATCCATCAAGACACTTAACAATATTATCTGCAACAATCTTGTATTCATCTTTGTTGAATAACCTATAAGATGAACTGAAAACCCATAACAACATAGCCTGATCATACAGCATCTTCTCAAAATGTGGAATAGACCATGATGGATCAACACAATACCTGAAAAAACCACCCTGAAGGTGATCGTGCAAACCCCTTAATATTATCATATCCAAAGTTTTTTCTATCATAGCCTTAATCTTATCATCCTTAGATTTTTCATAATAACTCAATAAGAATAAAAGAGTATTATGAGGTGGGAACTTAGGTTCAATTCCAAAACCTCCAGCAAACTCATCAAAAGATGATGAAATCATATCAATAACTTTAGATTCTTCAACAGATTCTGAAACCATATTATCAATATTATAATCTTTTATAGAACTTTTATTATTAGTAAAAATATCAAGAGAGAAGTTAAGGACATCAATCAGAGGGGGAAGACCATTTTTTTCATTAATAGGAAGATAAGTAAAAGCAATAAATGGATTAATATCCGGAGTAAGAATTACATTCAGAGGCCAACCACCATGACCCTGAGTTTTAGAGATATAAGACATAAGATAATTATCAATATCAGGTCTTAATTCCTTATCAACTTTAATACATATAAAATTCTTGTTAAGAAAATCTGCAATAATATCATCTGAGAAAGCCTCAGAAGCCATGACATGACACCAATGACAGGCAGAATAACCAACAGATATGAAAATAGGCTTATTAGTAGATTTAGCATATTGTATTACTTCATCAGAATATTCCTGCCAGTGAATAGGATTATCCTTATGCTGTTGAAGATAATGAGAGTGTGATTTATCAAGGTTATTTCTATTAAAGTCTATCATGTAATAAGGATTAATGAAAGATTTTTAAGTTTATTGGAAGATTTGCGGAAAATTCTACTAAAGGCTTTTTAAAAGCAATTCTTAGTTATATTCTGAGGTGATTTATTATGAATCAACAACTAGAAAAAATAGTAACAAATTTAGCAATAGGAATAACAGCAGCAACATTGGCATTAGGGAACTATAACTGTGCAACAACAAGAGTAGAGAGCCCAATAACAAGCTATGTTAAACATGGAATTGGAGGATTAAAATCTGAATGCAGAGAATGGAATGAATACAGAGAGGAATGTTTGTATCCTGTTGTTGTTATAGAGTTTTAGGAGATTATTTATATTAGTTATACTAGTATAATTATATGAAAAAAATGGAATCAATAGTAAAGGAATGGGGAAATTCATTAGGTGTAATAATACCAAATGATATAGCAAAAAATGAAAATATAAAAGCAGGAGATAGCATAGAAATAATTGTATTGAAGAAAAATAATATCAAAAAGGCATTTGGCAGCTTAAAAAATTTGAAAATAGACACACAAAAATTTAAGGATGATCTAAGAAAAGATGATGAAAAAAATGATAGAAGAAAAGAAAAGTTATTTTTTAGATAGTTATGCGATAATAGAGATAATCAAAGGAAATAAAAACTATGCAATATTCCTTGACTATATATTAGCATCTACAAAATGGAATCTATTCGAAGTATATTATTTTTTATTAAAAATGTATGGAGAAAATGAGGCTATTAATCAATATAATAATTTTATTACAAATATCATAGATATAAAAGATGAGCACATATTTGCAGCAGCAGAATTCAGATTTGTCAATACAAAAAATGATATTTCTTACATTGATGCATTAGGCTATAAAATCGCAGAAATTGAAGGATTCAAATTCCTTACTGGTGATAAAGAATTCAAAAATATGCCTAATGTAGAATTTGTAAAATAATCATAAATCTTTAATCTTATTATATAATTTTATCACTTCATCTTCTGAATAACCTACCAAAGGTCTTAAAGTGAAACCATTAGAAGATTTAATTTCATTTAATAGTTCATCCTTGATTATAGTATCATCATCTTTCTTATCACGAATCTTAAAATAAAAACCATTCTCAAATTTTTTCAATAAAGAAATATCTTTAGACAAAACTAAAGGACAGCCACGCTTCATCATCAAAAAACCTGAAACAGTAGACTTTATTTCATCATTAACATCAATATAAACATGAGGGGAAATACCAACGGGAAGACCACCAAGACCTTTAACAGATCCATGATATAGATAAGCCTTGTCTCCAATAATCTCTATAAAAATATTAATATCTGGATTATGCAGATCAACTTTTATATTTTTATTATTTAAAATAAATTCTCCAACATCCTCCTGAATCTCCTGAGAAGGCTTGTAAACTTTAGTCAATCTTCTAGCAGATATACGAAAAGTTTTTTCGTCAGAAATAAAAGACAATGCTGTCAAGTTAATATTATCAAAAGAACACTCATTAACTTTGAAAAAAGAATTAATACCAAAAACATATTTAAGATTAGAACAATCATCACTAAGCACCATAATCCTATTCCTCAAGTCTTTAATCTTAGAGTTATCAATATTCAAAGCAGATTTAATATTCTTCAATAAACGTTTCTGAAAAACATTACGATTCTTACCTTTAAGGAAAATTTCCCCAATAGTTATCAAGTACATAAAAATAAGAATAAATAGAAGTTTAATAAGATTAACTACATTGAATACCCATCATAAATCCTACTCCTACACCTATAACCTTTAGAGAGATATAATTTAAGATTATTAGAGTCAACAATAATAGATGCAATAGTAGATTCTGGAAGCTTACGAGACCTATGCCTGCATATAGTACCTGAACCATCATGAGAACTAAGAACAGATATTATCTTACCATGATCCAATGGCATAGAATATTTCAGCAGTGATAAAGCATTATCATAACGTGAAACAGATGATGGAATATTCTCTGCATCCTTATCAAACTTACTATATAAATAATGATTAGTATGAAGATATGAACTTGATCTTATATCAAAAACTTTAGAATCACTACCAATAGATTCAACATCAAAAATCTTATTATCCTTAACAAGAACATGATTGTAACCAGAACCGGAATTTTTATTACTTATAATTCTAACTGCCTCATTCAATGATTTCGATTCCATAACAGCACGAGAAATAATATTCTTAGGAATCCCTCTTTTGAAACTATTATGATATACAGAATTAATACACTGAATCAGACCAAAAGAGTTCAAAGATGTAGAAGAACCAAGAATTAGGCCAGCATAATTCAAACCTAGTATTTTTATTTTATTATTTAAATTAACTTTAAAGACATACATATTATCAATAAAATCAGAATAAAAATCTTCATTATGATATAAAAAAATATTATCATTCCTTCTAGAGACTATAGTAGTGCATTTTGTAACTGAATCAAGAAGGATATCTTCATCATTAAGAAGCCATAATAAATCAGAATCAACACCAGAACCATCAGCCATGCCTTTAATCTCATTAATAAGATGAGGAAAATATTTTTTAGTGAAAACAAGATCTTTAGATGATAAATCAATGAAATAATCAATGTCTTTAGAACTGTTCTTAAGAGCCTTAAAGTTAAATGAGAGAGCTTTTTTGAATTGTTTTTTAAACCTAGAACCAATCTGAAAGCCAATATCATAATAATCACCAGAAACCTCAATAAATGGAAAACCAGACATAAAAATAACCTAAGAAACAGCTTTTTAAAGTTTTAGTATTTAACAAAATCATGGAAAATAGTTATACACAATATCATATGCCTGAAACATTTTATACACCAGCAAAAAAACCAAGAGTAAGAGATTGGGAGAAAGAAATAAACCCAGAAAAAATAAGAGAACCGACAGATCAATTTACATGGATACCATCTGAAATAGATGAAGAAGAATTAGAAGAGATAATCAAAAGAACCCCAGACATACCAAACTAAAATGTATGAATGCAATAACAAAAGAATATATAGAGAAGATTCATCAAGGCAATATAATCCCCCATCAGAAGAAATAGAAAAAGATGAATATATTGAGAGAATAGAATACTGGATAAATATTGTACCTGAGATAATAACAAGAAGGAAAACAAATATAGTATTACCAAAAAAACCAAGAATTGGAACATTAAATGACTTGTTAAATTAATTTCTTAATTTCATCCTTAAAACTAGATTTAGGCATAGAACCAACAATATTACCTAAAACATCACCATCCTTAAAAACAACAAAGTTAGGAATGCCCATAACACCATAAGTAGAAGCTAATTCAGGATGATCATCAACATTAATCTTAGCGAACTTAACATCTTTCATCTCTTTAGATAATTCTTCAAAAACAGGAGCCATAGCTTTACAAGGGCCACAATTATGAGCTAAAAACCCATTAGCAATAAAATTATGATTATTCTGCATAGAAATCTTCTGAACAGATTCTAGATAAATTTCTTTGACTTCTAAAATATTATCCCATATTAATGCATTAGGCAATTCATTACAAGATTCTTTACCATCTGAAAATACAGCAACTTTATCATTTACATTTAAATATGAAGCAGCTTTCCAACCATCTTTGGTGAAGAATTCATGCTCATCAGTAACTTTGATTTTTTTATTAGATATTGTAGTTATCTCTTTACAATGCCCTAAAATATTAGATGTAAAAGATTTTTTAACATAATCAGGCACAATATTCTTTCCATCAAATGTCAATAATACATCATTGTTTTTTATATCCTTTGCTTTAGATATTAAATTGTCAGCTCTAAGTATTTCAGTATCTATATCTACACACCATTCAGCCCAGAAATCTACAACAACAGGTTTATCAGATTTCAAAACTTCCTTATCAAAATTATCGTCATTTAATTCTAGCATAAAAATAAGATTATTTTATTATATTTAAAGATTTTGCAATTAGAACTAAATAATAAAAAAATTAACTGCACTTGCTATAGCCGCAGTCATTACATGTAGGTTCTGAACAACCACTGATGTACTGAACATTTGAACTATAACATTGAGGACAGTGTTCTTTCTTGACTTCCTTGACTTCAGTTAATTTAGTATCACCTTTAGCTAATTTACCAGTTTTTTCTAGATGCCTCTTCAATGCAATAGCTAATGCATGAGGAATTGAATCAACACGGTTAGGACCGAAACCAATAGGCTTGTCACCCTTAGCTGAATTCAAGTGTTTTATAGCTTTCTTAGGATCATATCCAGACTGAATAGCTTTAGACATGAAAATACCTAAAACAGAAGTCAAACTACTAAGTTCAGTTCCTATTGGAGGTATTGATGCAAAAATCCTTGATGGACCTTTATTGTCATGAACAATATTTACATGCAATGTTCCATAACCAGTCTGTACTTCATAATAATCAGAAGAGACACCCTGAGAGAAGTCAGTCTCTTTCTGCTTAGATGAATTACCAGCATTCAATACCTGAACTTCTTTACAACCATCTCTGTAAACTGTAACTCCTTTACAACCAGCAGTATATGCATACTTGTAAGCTTCCTGAATATCCTGAACAGTAACAGAGTTAGACATGTTAATAGTCTTAGAAACTGCATTATCAACAGATTTCTGGAAAGCAGCCTGATGGTCAATATGAGTCTTCCAGTGAGTATCCTGAGCACAAGTAAATACTTTTTGTAAATTCATAGGAATTTCTTTCAAGCCCTTAAGAGAACCATGGTTGTCAACAATTTTTTTAAACAAACTGATCTTATCAAGACCAAACCAATTATTAGCTTTAGCGACTTCCTCGAATAAAGGAATAGTTTCGTAATAAACATATTTCTCATCTGGCTCTTCACCCTTCTTCAAAGCATCAACAGCTTCAGCCTGATATCTCTTGTAAACAATAGCAAAGAACGGTTCAATACCACTGCCTTGTAATCCAGCTGTAATTGCAATAGTTCCAGTAGGAGCAATAGTTGTTCTTGCACAATTTCTAGGATGACCTGAAACACCTCTGAAAAATTTACCAGATTCATCATAGATACTATCTTTCCAATTGAAGAACACTCCACGCTTCTCAGCCAACTGTTCAGACATCTCTAAAGAAGTTGCATTAATGAAAGCCATAAGCTCCTCACCTAGAGTAATAGCTTCAACACTATCATAAGGAATACCTAATTTAATAAGCATCTCAGCCCAACCCATAACACCAAGACCAATACGCCTGTTGCTTTTTGAAATGTATTCTATTTCTGGTAATGCATAGTTGCTTATATCTACAACATTGTCTAAAAAATTAGTAGCTGTTCTTGCTGTTCTTTTTAATTTTTCATAATCAACAACAGTTTTTCCATCTACTGTTTTAAGATGATTAGATAAATTAATGCTTCCTAGAGTACATGGTTCCCAAGGTAAGAGTGGCTGTTCACCACAATCTAGTGACAACAAACCATTTGTAACAAAACTTAATGTTCTAGGCTCAGTTAAGTCGTAAACTTTCTTTTCACCTATAGGAGTTATTGACTTTATAAGTGTTGAAAATTCTGGAGAATAAAAATCTTTAGTGTAAAATTTATCTAATTTCTCTTTGTTCTTTTCACACAAGAATCCAATATTCTCAATAAATTTTATACTATCTCTAGTCATGTTCAATTCAAATAGAATACCATCAGAACTATAAGTAACAATTTCGCCATGTCTATTTACATATTCAAATAAACCTTCTCTATATTCTCTTGATCTATCAAATATGTTAGAGGTTATGCCTAAATTCAAAAGCAATAATTGTACTTCTTTCAATAATCTTTCAGATTTTGAAGTTAATCTAATATATGAAGTTGAATTTTCTTTATTAAAATTAACAGTACCATCAGATGTGAATAATCCTTGTAAAAATCCAATTACTGCTTCCTTATTCGCAGTGAAAATAGATTTTGGCACTGTTTTATATTGTGCATCAACATGCTTAACACCTAACTTATGAAAGAAATCAACAAAATATTTAGAGTGATAAGAAAGATGTTTAGTATTACGTTTTCTCTTAACTTCCTTAATTTCTTTACCATAAAATTTATTTATTAAAGGCTTTAAATAATTTAATACTTCTTCATCTGATTTACCGAAAGTAAAACCTACACGACAATCTTTATCACCAATTCTTAACCAACCATCACCTATTAACCATCCTAAAATTTGTCCTAGTTCTTTAGACCATTGTTCAGGAAGATTTAAATTATACCATCTACCATTTTTTCCTTTAAAATCGTTTTCGACATTGAAAGGCAATTTAATATCCCTGTTAAAAGTTCCTTCATCTTGTTGAATAAATAATTCATGTTTTTCTGGATTTAAATCTTTAACAGCAACCCAACCTTTTGGAGTCAATAGTTTATGATCAGCAGTTGCTTCAAGTTCTAATCCACAATATGTCTCTATTCTGAAAACTTCTTTAACACCTGTAGTAAAAGCTCTAGAAATTTTATCAAAAGAAATACCATTTATTTTTACTTGTTTCATATACATAACAGAACCATTAGAATTTTTAATTTCTAAAGGAACTCTATTATCAGTTAATATATTTAATCCTCCTTCAGGATAATTATTTACTAAATCTTCCATCCTAATTAAACCAAATTCAGTAGAAACTAATGTATCACCAGTAACACAAGGATTAGTACTTTCTATCTGTCCTAAATTTGGAGTAGGATTTGAATTAGTTTCATTAATTTTATCAATAACAACAAAACCAGGATCTCCAGTCTCCCAAGCACATTTACCTATCAAATCCCAAATCTCCCTGGCTTTTTCTCTTGCCACAGGCTTATTAGTTTTAGGATTAATAAGATCAAATTCACCATCATTTTCAACAGCATCCATAAACTCTTTATCTATAGCAACAGAAATATTGAAATTCTGCAAAAAACCTCTATCCTTAGATTTTGAAGTAATAAATTTTCTAATATCAGGATGTTTATAATATAATATACCCATATTAGCACCACGACGAGTTGAACCCTGTTTAACAACATCTGTAGAGACATCAAAAAGTTTTATAAAAGACATAGGACCAGAAGCAATACCTTTAGTAGATTTAACAACATCATTTTCAGGTCTTATTCTAGAAAATGCAAAACCAGTACCGCCACCAGATTTCTGGATAAGAGCTTGTGCCATAACAGCCTTGTAAATTCCTTCAATAGAATCTGGAACTGGAATAACAAAACAAGCATGAAGCATCTGCAATTCTCTACCAGCATTCATCAGACAAGGAGAGTTAGGCAAGAAATCAAAATTAGATAGTATAGAATAGAATTCTTCTTCCTTATCTTTTAATAATTTTGTTGCAATAATATTCTGAGATGCAATTCTTGATAAATTTTCTTCAAAAATATAAAAATTTTTCCACCTTTCATCATTATTCATTAATTGATCTTGTAGTAAAATTATTTTGTTTTTTTCATCATTTTCTAAATTTATTATTTTATGAGAAACACCTTTCAAAATTTCGTCTTTAGTAATACCATTATCATATAATAACTCTGCCAAAGCAATATTCCTTGCAATACGTCTCAACCAGAGTTCAACAGAATCTCCCCTCAAATATTTATTAGCCATAACCTTAAGCTGATTTTCAGTAACTTTAACTTTAGGTCCTTCGACTGCAAGCTTCTCAATAGGTCTTAGCTGTTCAGCTATAATAATTCCCTCATTTTTTTTCTCACTCATTATTCACACCACCCTATTCAATATTTTTATTTCTTTCTTAAAATCTTCAATATCAGCAAAATCACGATAGACAGAAGCGAAACGGATATATGCGATTTTATCCAAAGATTTTAATTGATTCATTACTTCTTCACCTACTTGTTTGCTTGAAATCTCTGTACTATCAGACAATCTCATTTTCGATTCAATCCTGTTTATTACATTTTCTATTTCATCAATTGATACTGGACGTTTTTCACAAGATTTGATTAAACCCTTCCTTAATTTCTCTCTATCAAAAAGTTCTCTTGAACCATCCTTCTTGATGATATAAACAGGAACTGATTCAACTCTTTCATATGTAGTAAAACGTTTTTCGCATTTCAAACACTCACGCCTTCTTCTAGTAAGATCATCTGACTCTCTAGAATCAAGCACTTTAGTCTCTGAATTATTGCAAAATGTACATTTCATGTTATACCTTTATAATACCATATATTGTGATTTCATATTGGTTCAAACACAAGATATAGTAAAATTAAGATTAGTATTTATAAAGATTTATCAGAAAAAAAGGTTATGATTATTTTAGACAGAACTAATAGAATTGTTTTGCCAATTTCGGACCTTTCTGCTTTTGATAATTACCATTATAAGGTTTTTTTGTGGGTTCTATAAGCCTTTCAACTTCTAAAACTGCTATAGGCATACCATCTCTTAAAACCCTACCATCAAAAGAAGGAACATATTCTAACACACCATAACCACTAAAATTGGAGTCGAAATACCCTGCTTCATTTGTTTTATCATCTCCCGTAATTGATTGATCATATTGTCTCATTCTTGCAGCAAGATGATCTGGTATTGAAACACTTTCCTTAGTAGCCAAGATTAATTTATCACTAAGCTGAGTGTATAAAAGCCCATCACTTGTACTCCTTAATTCACTCCAATAATCCCATTTTTTAGCATTACCTTTAACACCATATAAAATAGGCTTGTGGTTAGGCCTAGCATTATATCCAACAACATCACTTTCTACATCCAGAGTCAATACTAAACCATTATTAATTAAGCGCCTATTAGCAGGCATTGGATTATCACTCTTATCAAAGACTAAAGGTTTTAATGTTTGTAGTTCCCTTAATTCCTTATCTGGAACACGCGCATCACCATTATAAAATCTTATCTGCAATAACGGATCTCCACTTCTTAAAACTTCTAAAAAAGCCATAGAAGAGAACTCCATAAATAACGGACCAGAATAACCTGCAGGGATTTCATTATATCTATCATGATTATCAACAACAAGTTTGCATCTGAAAAAATTTCTTCCACCAGTACTTTTAGTATCAGCACCACCATATATTACAGATGGCAAATCAGGATGTTCATTTAATTTGACTACATATTTTACCGGAGTTCTTTCAACAGGATTAGGATTTGACGAACTTATATCCCAACTATATAAAGTAGAGTTTCTTAAAACTTGCTCAACAGTTTCGTTACTCGAAGGAGGATGAAAACCATCTACCCTATATATAGTATCACCAATTCTACTATCTAAAGTAGCAGATTGCAATTGATCTTCTAATTTAGCATCATCAACAGGCGTGTTAAACTTTATTGCTCTGGAACTTATTAAAGATTTAATATACTGGTATGGAAGTGCTCCTTTGCTAGTATCTGAAAATAACATAATAAAAACTTTCAATAATACATTTATAAAAACTTCTATTATTCTTAATATACTTTTTAAAAGATCTAGATATCTAAACTTGCGTCTACTCCACTTGCCAAATTTCTTCCTGAGATTTTTGATTGTTCAGTTGCTCTAGATATTTTATTTCCAGGATCAGAATAATCTACGAAATTATAAAAAGTTTTAGCCCATGGATATAGTTCAGTAACAGCATTTGCCATTTCCATAACCATACTACGATAACTAAAGTGTCCTGCTGGTTGTGTTCTTAATTCACTTAAATGTTGGAATGCTCTTAAGTTCATACCTAACATAAATCTCATACGATGATTAAATAACGTAGCATATTGCCCTGCTTGAATTAATCCAGCATGTCTAATATCACTATTAAGATCATCCATCATACCTACAACTTCATTAACTTCACCTTCTAAACCAATCACACTCATTTCTGGAGGAAGAATAAAACCTAATTCTGTAGTTAGATCCTGTCTCTGTTGAGTTAACATTCTATGTCTCTCAAGATCACGATATTCTGCAAATCCTCCAACTAAATCAAACGTCAAAGGATAACCAGCTTCAATACCCCTTCCAGTTCTATCGCGTCTTGATTCTCTTTTACCTTTATATAAATTTAATAACTCTAATTTCCTTTCTTCAGAAATTTCTCCTAACCTATTCATAATTTGCGGCATAGAGACATTTGTATATGAAAATAAAGCAGAAGCGAGAACTTCATTTATATATTCATTACTTCTAGACAATAGTGTAACCTTATCCCCAGTAGGTACTATATCCCTAAATAACTCTGAAGCTACTTCTTTCATTGCAGTATTTATTTGTGCAGATTGCGGATTAGCCTTATTTCTTTTTATAAATGTTGGGATAACTTTATTTAATTCTAATTCTAAATCACTAGCTCTAGACTGTGCCTCTTCTAATTCATTACTTTTCAAAAAATTTAACAAACTTGTATAAAATCTGCCATTCCCGAAAAGACCTATGTGTGTTAAAGTTGATGAAGGTAAGACACATCTTCCAACATCCAAAGCTGCACATCTAATAGTAAAATTATAAGCTAAATCAAAAGCTTTTCTTTCTTCATCATTTATTAAATCAGCTTCTCCAACTTTTACCCTTGTTTCATACCTATCAACTTCTAGAGTCTGTTTACTTCTTGGAAATTCCTGTTTAAAATGATCAACTAAACCCTTTACACCTTTTTGATAAACATCAAAAGCACGATTATTAACACTTTCAAATTTGTCACCGAGACCTGATTGCATAATTTCTGTAGGTCTTAAATATCTCCATCTTCCATTTTCGTCTTTTACATCATATTTTACATAACGTGTAGACTGTTCAATAGGAGAGCCGCCAATCCTTCTATCTTCAATCCATTTAGTTGCTAACTGAGATATATCTTCAATACCAACATGCGTTCCCTCCAATTCACCAACAGAATCATCACCAAATGCATTTAGAACACGATCCATAAGAGCAGAACCACGTTGTGCAGACGGTTCACCGTTATCGTCTAAGAACTCATTTAATAAAGTAAGTTGTAACCCTGTTTGAGCTCTAGAATATCTTGCTAAAAGCCCACCAGTAAGTTCTGAAGGTAATCCATGAATAACAAAAGTATTACCACCAACATTTGTAACATATCTTGATAATTTTTCTTTTATTTCTACTGGCACTTCATTAATAGAAAGAAACTTTTTTACCATAAAAATTTTTAATATAACTCCTATAAAAACATTTAGATAATATAAATATAGTTTTCAATTAAAAATAGCTTCAAATATACATAAATATTTATAAATTAAAGAGAGATAAATAAATTAAAATGAAAAAAGGTAAATTAATCGTATTTGATGGTGGAGATGCTGTAGGTAAAAAAACACAATCAGATAAATTAACAGCTCGTTTAATTTCTGAAAATTTTCCACTTATGACATATTCTTTTCCTCAATATGAAACACATTTTGGTAAAATGGTTAAACAATATTTAAATGGAGAATTTGGAAATCCAGTTAATATAAATCCAAAAATGGCTTCATTATTATATGCATTAGACAGACAACAAGCAGCACCAAGCATTAGACAATCCTTAGAATCTGGGACAAATGTTCTATGTAATAGATATATAGAATCTAATATGGGATTTCAAAGTGCAAAAATAAAAAATGAAAAAGAAAGAGGAGAATTTTTAGAATGGTTACTTTATACTGAACATGGACAATTAGGAATTCCAAGATCAGATTTAGTTATTTATTTATATATGCCCTTAGAAGAATCAAAAAAATTATTAGAAGGAAGAGGAGAAAAACAAGATGGTCATGAAAGTGATAGGGATTTTCAACAAAGAGTAGTTGAAGCATATATAAGTTTAGCAGGAAAATATAAACATTGGAATCTAGTAAATTGTGCATCAAAAGATTCAGGCATTAGAAGTATTGATGATATACATGAAGAAGTATATAATTTAACAAAAAAATTTTTAAATTAAGTATAATAATATTCTCCCTTACGTCTCTGCTCCTGATCTAGTTGAGAACCAGGTTTATTTATTCTAGGTCTTCCTGTTTCTTTATCTCGTCTATAAGTAATATCCAAATTTGTTAATATTCTGTTCATACCATCTCTTTTAGATAATGTACTAGAAACATGACCTTCCTTAGTTGGAATTCCTTCAAATATAATCATAGAATCTGCTAAGTAATCAATAAACTGAATATCATGATCAACAACAATTGCTGCAATATCCTTCATCATAACATAATCTCTAATAATTTCAGCAACTTTCAGACGATCCTCAACATCAATAAAAGCAGAGGGTTCATCCATAGCAATCAATTCAGCAGTGGGGTTAGTCAGACAAGCAACAATATGCATCTTTTGTAATTCTCCACCAGATAATTTCTTAATTTCATTATTCAAAATATTCTGAACATTAAGTTTTTCTAAAATGTTAGTTTTGTACCAGCCAGAATCAAACTCAGAATCTGCAATACTACGCAAATAAGATTCAACATTACCATCAATATTAAATTCTAAATACTGTGGCTTGTAACTTATCTTTAAATTCTGAATATCAATATTATCAGGTTTTAAAACACCAGAAATCATTTTTAAAAAAGTAGACTTGCCAAGACCATTAGAACCCATGATAGTCAATACTTCACCACGATGTAATTTAACTTCATTAACTTTTAATTTAAAAGTTTCAAACTTCTTTTCTAAAAAAGGGAATTCAGCTAAAATAGTTTTAGATAATACAGTATCCTGAGGCCTTTCAAAAAATTTAATAGGATAATTCCTAAACCTAATATTCTCATCAGGCAAGTAACCATCCATGTACTCATTAATACCTCTACGCACAGCTTTTGATTGTGAAAAAATACCATAACAAGCAGGTTCACCATAAACAATCTGAATCTCATCAGAGATATAATCAAGAGTTGCTAGATCATGCTCAACTACAACAACAGAATGATTTTCTGCTAAATGTCTAATAATTCTAGCTGCTTTAATCCTGTGAGTGATATCTAAAAATGAAGTTGGCTCATCAAAATAATAAACATCAGCTTTTTTTAAAAGACAAGCAGCAATAGCAGTTCTTTGTAATTCACCACCAGATAATTCTTCAATCATATGATCCTTAAGATCTTCTAACTCTAATTCTTTCATAACTAGATCTAATTGATTTTTTTCATCAACTTTTTTTAATAGATCAAAAACTTTATGACCTTTGTATATAGTTGCTAACATCTCAACTCTCTGAGGCTTGTAACTTATTCTTAATTCCTTATTAGATAATTTTTTGAAATAATCACCAAAAGACCTAGTAGAATATTTAGAGATAATTTTTGAGTATTCGGGTTTAGAATTAAATTCTCCAAGATTAGGGACAACATTACCTGATAAAATTTCTAAAGCAGTTGATTTACCAATACCGTTCTTACCAATAACACCAACAGTAAGATTAGGTTTTATAATAGGCAAAGAATATAATTCAAATTGGTTTTGACCAAAACGATTAATAGGATCTTCTTTAAGTTTTTCAGGAAGATTAACAATATGAATAGCCTGGAAAGGACATTTCTTAGCACAAATCTTATGCATCTCAGAAGCAACTTCCTCATCAATTTCAGATTTACCATGAATAGGACTAAGATGGAAACCTTGACCGCCAGCTTTGTTAACAGGATCATACTTCATGCATTCGTGCTGGCATTTATTAGGATAACATTTCTGCCTTTCAACAATAACTGCTACTTTTCTCATATAATTACTATTAATAAAATGTTTATAAAGTTAATTGAATCTAAAATTTTATGGTAAAGTTTACCAACTTAATTTATAATAGTTTTAACAACAACCAAGCCTTTAACTTTTTCAAACATATGATCTGTTGATGCTATACGCTTATCAAATTTCAATGAAGTTGCTGCGTGAATAGAATCAAATATTCCAAGATTAAATTTTTTTCTTAAGTCTAGACTTTTATTAAATATTTCATTATCACAATCAACAATTCTTAGTTCTGGCAATATTTTAATTAATACCTTATCCAATTCCATACTCAATATATCACTAACTTCTCTCTTAATAACTATCTCGAGTTCTATTAAACTAATTACAGAGGTATATTTATCTTCTTTTAAAGAAATTATTTTTTTAGCATATTCTCTATGAAAATCTTTTTCTTTAATTAGAGCTAATAAAATATCTACGTCAAGATACATTTTATTTTTTCCTTATTTCGTGATAAGCATATTCCTCAGCTTTAGTATGCAGTCTTGGTTTAATCAAACTTAATTCTTCAGCTAGATGTAATAAAGCATATCTAACAGCTTCAGATTTTGTTTTGCTGTATCCTTCTTTAATTAGAGTATCGAGTATCTCTTCTGTTACTCCTTTAAATTCTAGTGTCAATGTTGTTGTCATAGTAATATCATAGTGTTTTACTATTAATAAACTTTTTGGTATAATTTATATAAAAATACTAATTTTAAAATATATGGCAGAAAAATGCACAGTATGCAATGAAAAAATAGAGACCACATTCCTAGAAAAGATAAGAGGAACATACATAAGAAAAGGAAAAAAATTAGAAGCTATATGCAGCAACTGCCAGAAGAAACTAAAAAATAATTCTGATAAATAATAATGCCTTTGTAGCTTAATGGTATAGCATCACTTTCGTAAAGTGAGGGTTGAGGGTTCAAATCCCTTCAAAGGCTTATTTAAAATATCTTTCAAAATCTTCTTTAAGGTCATAGAATAATGAGATAAATTTCTTAGTCGCAATATCCATCTCTTTCTTTCCTTTATCTGTCAGTTTATATTTTTTAGTCTTTCCATTATCATCAACTTCAACAATCAAACCTTTCTTATTCAAATCTTTAAGAACAGGATAGATAGTCCCAGGACTTGGCTTGCAGCCTTTTCTTTTTTCTAATTCCTTTCTAATCTCTTCACCTGACATCTCTTTCTTATGTAATAATCTTAAAACAATGAAACTAAGATAACCTCTCATATCACAAGAACTATTTTTCATATATTACTAGAGAAGATGAAGTTTATAATCATTATGATTAAAAGTTAATATCGTATAACCGATACATTTATATATTATATTTGCATTATAAACTTAAATAACAAAATATGAGGTAAATATTATGAAAATACAAATAATACTAGGAAGCATAAGAGAGGGAAGAAACGGGGAAAAAGTCTGTAAGTGGATAACAAATATAGCAAAGAAAAACAAAGAAACAGAATATGAAATCATAGATCTAAAAGAGTGGAACTTGCCAATGTTCAATGATTCAAAACCACCATTCATGGGAGAATACTCATATGAACATTCAAAAAAATGGTCAGAGAAAATAAGTGAAGCAGATGGATATATAATAGTAACACCAGAATACAACCACGGATATCCAGCAGTACTAAAAAATGCAATAGATTATTTATACAAAGAGTGGAACAATAAACCAGTAGCATTCGTAAGCTATGGAGGATATGTTGGAGGATCAAGAGCAGTAGAACAACTAAGACAGGTATCAGTAGAATTACAAATGACACCAATAAGAGAGGAAGTAAACATACCATTTGTGTGGCAGGCATTTGATGAAAAAGGAGAAATATTAAATAAACATCTAAATGAAAAAGCAGAAGGAATGCTGAAACAACTAAATACATTTGCAGAAACAATGAAAAACATGAGGAAATAAATCCTTTATTTTTTATTTATGAAAAAAGAAATACAAAGAAATTCTGAGAGAGGAAAATTTAAGAATGAATGGTTAGATACAAAATATAGTTTCAGCTTTTCAAATTATTACAACCCAAAAAGATTAGGATTTGGAAAATTATTAGTATTGAATGATGATATAATACAACCATTACAAGGATTTCCAATGCATCATCACAATGATATGGAGATAATAACAATAATACTAGAAGGAACATTAGAACACAAAGACAATATTAAAAATATAGGAAGAATAGAGGAGAATGAAATACAGACTATGTCAGCAGGAACAGGAATAACACATTCAGAATATAATCCATCAAAAACAAAAGAGACAAGGTTATTACAGATATGGATAGAACCATCAGAAGAAGATATAGAACCAAAATATGAACAGAAGAAGATAGAATTAAAAGAAAATGAATTAAATCTAATAGTAAATAAAGAGATAAACCAAGATGCAAAATTATACATAGGAGAATATACAGAAGAGAAAGAATTCAATTATAAAACAGATAATAATAAAGGGATATTTATTTTTGTGATAAAAGGAAAAATAGAAGTTGAGAAAGAAACATTAAATGAGAGAGATTCAATAGAGAATGGGAAAAAGAAAGAAATCAATATTCTACTACATAGGACAGATATTTGTATTATTATATAGATTAATAGAATATATTGTAAAAGCAGTTTATTATTTATTAAAAGGAATAGTAACAGGAATAGGATGGATATTCACAAAAATATTTGACAGAGATAAAAATAAAACAATAATAGAAGACAAGATAATAGTTGATGAGAAACCAATACTGAAAGATGAGACAAAACCTATTAAAAAAACAGATGTTAAACATGGATCAATAAGCTCCAAACCAATGCATGAAAACTTCAAAGAAATAAAAACAATAAAAGGAGATTATCAAGAATTTGAGAATAAAATATTAGATAGCAGTTCAACAATAGGGATAATACTAGGAGCAAGAGGGACAGGAAAATCAGCATTAGGAATGAAACTATTAGAGAATTTAAAAGCAGAGACAGGAAAGGAAGTATATGCAATGGGATTTAACTCAAAAGACATGCCAAACTGGATAAACATAGTAGATAGTATAGATGATGCAGAAAACAACTCAATATTACTAGTAGATGAATCAGGAATACAATTCAGTTCAAGAGAATCAATGAGCAATTCAAACAAGTTATTATCACAAATATTATTTATAGCAAGGCATAAAGATCTTTCAATTATTTTTATTTCTCAGAATAGCAGCAATATAGAAATAAATACAATAAGACAGGCAGATTATATAGCACTAAAACCATCATCACTATTACAGAAAGATTTTGAGAGAAAGAAAATAAAAGAGATATACGAAGAAGTAGAAAAAGAATTCGAGAAATACAAAGAAGACAAAGGACTAACTTACATATATTCACATAATTACAAAGGATTTGTATCTAACCCATTACCAAGCTTCTGGAATATAAAAGTATCAAAAGCATATAATAAATTTAAGAAATAGTAAAATAACAAACATTAATAATATTTCTAAATACAACAAATACATGGAAAATAGAGTAGAGATAACATCACCAGCAGGATCATTTGAATCATTAAATGCCTCAATAAAGGCAGGAGCTGATTCTGTATATTTTGGGATAGAACAGTTAAACATGAGAGCAAGGTCAATAAATAATTTCACAATAAAAGACCTGACAAAAATAGTAAAGCTCTGCAAAGAAAATAATGTAAAAACGTTCCTAGCATTAAATACAATAATGTATGACCATGACATGATATTAATGAAAAAAATATGTGATGAGGCAAAAAAACAGGGAATAGATGCAGTAATAGCAAGCGACATGTCAGCAATAATCTATGCAAGATCAATAGGGCTAAATGTTCACTGCTCAACACAGATGAATATCTCAAACATAGAAACAGTGAAATTCTATGCACAATATGCAGATGTAATAGTCTTAGCAAGAGAATTAACATTAGGACAGATAAAGAAGATATGTGATGAGATAAAAAAACAAGACATAAGATCACCAAACAAAGAATTAATCAAGATAGAAATATTCGCACATGGAGCATTATGCGTAGCAATATCAGGAAAATGTTATATGAGCCTGGCTGTATACAATGCATCAGCAAACAGAGGATCATGCTTACAGAACTGCAGAAGATCATACAAAGTCATAGATGAAGAGACAGGAGATGAACTAGTCATAGACAACAAATATATAATGTCACCAAAAGACCTATGCACAATAACATTCTTAGATAAGATAATCAATTCAGGAATAAGTATACTAAAAATAGAGGGAAGAGGAAAACCAGCAGATTATGTATACACAACAACAAAAGCATACAAAGAAGGAGTTGAAAGTGTAAAGAACAATACATATACAAAAGAAAAAATAGATACATGGATAAAAGAATTAGAAAAAGTCTATAACAGAGGATTCTGGCATGGAGGATATTATCTAGGGAAAAAATTAGGTGAATGGTCAGGAACATATGGATCAAAAGCAACAAGAGAAAAAATATACATAGGAGATGCAATAAATTATTATAATAAAAACTTTGTAGGGGAGTTCAGGATAAAATCAGGAATATTAAATAAAGGAGATGAAATAATAATAACAGGGCCAACAACAGGGATAGTGCATGCAAAAGCAGAGAAAATAATAAAAAACAATGAACAATTAGAACATGCAAAAAAAGATGATATAATCACAATAGAGATAAAAGAAAAAATAAGGAAAAATGATAAATTATATCTAATAAAAGAAAAATGACAAAGATATTACATTATAGAGAAAAATGCATAGGATGTGCTATCTGTGTTGAATATGCACCAAACCAGTGGGAATTATCAGCTGATGGAAAAGCAATATTGAAAAATTCAGAAAGAAAAGGAGAGACAGATATATTAGAAATAGATGAATCAGAGATAGAAACAAACAAGATGGCAGAAAGAGACTGTCCGACAAGAATAATAAAAATAACTAAATAGATTTAATACCATTACATTAAAACCAAGAATATTCTGATGATAACATCACTAAGTTAAAAATATTCAAAGATAATTTGATTTCATATTAATTTTGACCAGGCTTTGCTATCCCCGCATCAATTCAAGAACTAAATCATATTTTATAAAGGTTTTTGTTGTTCTAAAATAGCTTTTCTTTCTTCTAAAGTAATTTTTGAATGACAATATCCTAATTTTTTAAATGTTCCTTTAATTTTTCAAAAGCTAATTTTCTCATACTAATACTATCTTTTTCTTCACTTGATATTTCAGCAAAAGTTTTATCATAACCGTCAGGAACAAAAATCTTATCCCAACCAAAACCATTCTCACCTCTTGGGCTAACGATTATACCATCAATCATTCCTTCAAAGAATTTAATATCATTATCATTAAAATAACCAATAACACATTTAGCAACTGCTTTATTACCGAAAACTTCCCCTAATTTATAAACACCATCAAGACCAATAGATTTTTCAAAAAATTTAATCAAAGGACCTGGAAGACCTTTCATTGATATTAATTCTAAAGAAGTATCCTCAACAATAAAACTTCCTGAATGATGTTTCTTAGCCTCATTTAGTTTATGTTCAATAATCTTTCTAGAATCAATACTCTGAATTTCAATTAAATCAATATTTAATCCTTTAATATCTGGAAAAATACTTCTAGCTTCCCTTAATTTATTTTCATTGCCTGTAATAAAAAATAACTCATTCATTTAACAAGCTCCACATCATGAGGGTGACTTTCTTTAATACCTGACTGAGTCATACGAACAAACTCAACTTTATCCCAAAATTCTTTGATATCATGAGCGCCAACATAAGACATACCAGAACGCAATCCAGATAAAAATGGTTTAATAACTTCTTCAACACTTCCAGAATAAGGAATCAGAGCTTCAACACCCTCAGGATTATATTCTTCATCAACTTTCTCATTATTCTTTTCATTACGAGCCATGTTAGCACCAAAAGATGCACTGCCACGATAGATCTTGAATTTCTTACCATTCTTCATAATAGACAAACCAGGACTCTCATCAGTGCCAGCTAAAGAACGAGAACGCATCACAGTAGAAGCACCAGCAGCAATAGCTTTAGAAAAATTACCAGCCAAACCGCCAATACCACCATCAGCCATGACAGGAATATTAAAATCATTACCGACTTTAACGCAGTTCAGTAAAGCAGAAAACTGAGGATAACCAGCACCAGCAACTAAACGAGTAATACAGATCGATCCTGATCCAACACCAACTTTTATACAATCAGCACCAGCTTTAATCAGATCAAAAGCAGCCATCTCAGTAACAATATTACCAGCAATAACTTCAATATCTGAAAATTTATCTTTAACATTCTTTAAAGCATTAATTGCTAATTCTGAATGGCCATGAGCAATATCAATACATAAAACATCACAACCAGCATTAATCAAAGCTTCAGCTCTTTCTAAATAATCACCTTTAACACCAATAGCAGCACCAACTAATAATCTTCCTTTTCTATCTTTAACAGTCAAAGGATAACTATCTTTTCTTGAGAGATCTTTAGCTGTAATCAAACCTTTTAAAATTCCTGACTTATCCAACAATGGAAGTTTTTCAACTTTATTATTTTTCATAATCAATTTAGCTTTCTCAATATCAATACCAAAATCAGCAGTAACAGCATCAGAACGTTTAGTCATAATATCTGAAAGAGGTTTTAAAAGATTATCTTCGAACATCATATCCCTTCTTGTAATAATACCTTCGAACCTAGAAGCATTATCAGTAATTAGAATACCGTTAATATTATTCTCTTCCATCAATACTTTAGCATCTTTTAATGTATGTTCAGGAGTCAGAGTAAAAGGCTTGTCAATAACAATAGCTTCAGCTCTCTTAACTTTAATAATTTCATGAACTTGATCTTTAACAGGGAGATAACGATGAACAATACCAATGCCACCCATACGAGCCATGGCAACAGCCATCCTAGATTCAGTGACAGTATCCATATTACCAGAGACCATAGGAATGTTTAATTTAATCTTAGGAGTCAATTGAGTAGAGATATCAACAATTTTCCTAGAAGAGATAGTAGAATATTTAGGGATTATAAGAACATCATCATATGTCAACGCTTCCTGGATATTAGAATGATCAGCCACTTTGTATCTATCAAGAAATTTAGATTATTATTTTTAAAGATTTAGATAATGAAACGATATAATTATTGAGAAGGCTTTCTTTCAGGAGGAAGAATTCTAATTTCATATCTTACTGTTTCTCCAGTCCTATAACCTAATTCGTCAGCAACTCTAGATATATGATTATCAGTATCTTCTGGAATTCCAGGACTTTTATTTACTAATAAACCTTCACTATGATAAACTCCAACTCTAATTATAGTAATTGAACCATCTTCATTATGAACAAGACTGTCTAAAAATCTGTTTCTAGTTTTTCTAATAACATCTACAGCAAACAATCCATATTCATCATTATCATCATTCATATGATAATTAATAAAATGTTGTTTAAAAAGATTTAGATAATAGAAAATAATAATTAAAAAAATTAAAAGAACATACGAGCAATCCTTGCTTTCATCCTGTTCATCATACCATGAGCCTGATAAGTTATCTTGCCATCTTTTAATGCTTGTTTAGCAGTAATCTTACCATCTTGAAGATCTTTAATAGTACACATGGATGTTGTTACAGTGAAAGTTTTACCATCAACAGCTCCCTGAGATATATCAGTCATCATGCCATTCATCATCTTAGCATGCCAGACCTGGTCGTCAATATGAGCTTCTACTACTGCATTCTTACCAATAAAACTTCTGCCATATTTAACACCTTTATTATCAGGATTATTATTAATAAAATCCTTAGCTTGAGAAGCATATTTAGCTATGTCTACATCACAATCAGAATTCTCAGCAGCTATAACACTAAATACTGAAAATATCATAATTGCAACAATCAAAACTGTTAATTTCATTGTTTTCATAATACAAGATAATAATTAAAGAATATTTAATACTTTTGTTCCCATTTCAAGGTTAGGAAATTTCTATATTCCATTCTTCCCTAAATTTAGAAACAACAGGATGGTTTTCTCCCATAATAACCACTAGATCATCATAAAGTTTCTTAGTCCAATTATCTATGGCCAATTTAGCATGACTCTGTCCAGCATTAAGACCCTGTTCCTCAATAGAGTTCATCTCAAAAATAGAAGTCCTACCAAGATGAGCAATAGCATGAAGAATTGCAATAGTATGCTTGTTTAAATCATCCATATATTAGAATATATTATTAGGTTATTATAAATTTAGTATATAGTTTATAATCGAATTAATTCCTACCAGCCCAAACTTTCTTAAAAGCAAGACCTAAAAGATCATTACCTCCAAAGAAATTATTTTTAAACTCTGTCCAATTCCTAATCTTGAAAACCCTCTTAAAAATAAATGAAGGTCTAAGATAAAACTCCAAAACAGCTCTGCCACTCCAATATCTTAACTGCTTTGCAGATAATTTCTTAGTCATTATCAAAGGATCTGTACCATGAATAATATGACCATCATAATTTTCAGGCTGCTCGAAAAGATTATTGGCAATAACTTCATTATATACAGGAGTTCCAGGATAAGGATTCAATATATTAAAAAATGTAAGATCCGCATCTACCTTCTTTGCAAAAGCTATTGTCTTTTTCATTTCCTCTTCGCCTTCCCAAGGGAAACCCATAATGAAAGTAACTTTTACAAGAATACCATGCTTTTGAGCCATCTGAACAGCATTAATAACCATATCACAGTTTATAGGCTTATTAATCAGTTTAAAACCTTCATCATAACCTGTTTCAATACCAAAAAGTATACTCTTACAACCAGCACTTGCCATAGCACCAAGAAGTTCATCATCCATATGATTGACCCTTGTTAAACATTCCCAGACAAGATCCATCTTAGATTCTTTAATCTTATTACACATCTCAATAATCCTCTGATGATTAACACAAAATTCATCATCCTGAAAATAGATATGCCTTATTGCATACTGATCATACAATAATTTTATTTCATCGAAAACCTTATCAGAAGATCTTTGACGCCAATATTTAGCCTGCTGTGAACTTTGACAGAAATTACACTTAAATGGGCAGCCACGAGATGTAATCATAGTTGTAAACTTTCTTCCAAGATTAAGCCAACCATAAGAATGATATTTTTCCATAGGAAACAAATGATAAGCAGGCATTGGAAGATTATCAAGAATTTTCACAACACCACGATCAACAGTTTTTGTTATTTTACCTGATGAATTAACATACATCAAACCCTTAATATCATCAAGCTTCATATAATCTTTTTTATCAAGATAATTGAGCAAATCTACAATAGTCTCTTCTGCCTCTCCAATAACAACAAAGTCTACAACTCCTTTATTATCAAATGCTGATTCAGGATTAACTGTAACATGAGGGCCGCCAACAATATTTATTACATGAGGGTTATATGATTTAGCTTTTTTAAGAAGATTTAATGAAATTGAAAAATTTGCAGTAACAGCACCAATAAGAATAAACTTAGGATTATGCTTTTTTATTTCTTTAAGAGTATCTTCCTCAGAAAGTTCCAATCCAAAACAATCAAGTATCTTAACATCATACTTCATAGTCTCAATAAGAGCGGCTATTATACCAATTCCCAGATTAGGACATTTAGGACCTACAGAATCGAGTTTACCGTAATTAAATGGAGGTACAATACATAAAACTTCAGTCATAATAGTGATTACTAAATGACCTTAATAAAGTTATCTGTAAATCAAGTACACCGAGTAGAATTATATAAAAATAAAGGCTTAATAGGTGCGCCATAAGAATCTTTAACAATCTCATCATAACAATACAATATAGCAATTTCATCTTTCAAAAGACCGTACCTCAATAATATTTTGGGTTTTTTTAACAATTCATCAGAAAAGTTATAACTAATATTATATCCAATTTTTTGCATCGCTGGAATAGCCTCAATCCTATTATACCATAAAAAAGACGTGTCTTTCCTAAATATAGCTGCTGTAGGCTTAACATCAATTATTAAATCAGAATTATTAGAGTTTGATAAAACAAAATCAGTTGTCCTCAATTGAATATCATTTGTAGAAAAGATATACCTTCCAATAAAAAGACTGCTTGCCACTAAATAAATAATCATTACAATAATAAAAAAACGTTTAATATTATCTGAAGAATCATAAATTCCACGAGCTATAATAATACTAATTATTATACTAAGAAAAATAAAATCCTGCCTACCAATCCATGAAATTGAGAATATTAAAGAAATAAAAATTAAAACCTGCCCAAGGAATAAAAAACTTATAATATCATGCTTAAATCTTAATTTATTCAAAGACATCAAAAGCAATAAAATAAAAAGAGAATATTCAACCATAATTCCTTTAACCATTGCAATAACAGGAACATCAGTATGCCATGCAAACATCACAAAAAAAGTTTGATAAAAAAAATCATTCCATAACCCACCAATAAATATCATAAAAAACCCCAGCACACCTGTTATAATACCCCCAGTTATTACATTACGCATAACAACATATTTTTTTTGGAAAAAAAGCCATAATACAACAAAGATTATTATAACAGCAGATTTCTGGGTTGTAAAAAATGCAAGAGCAAACAATAATCCAGATATAAAAGCAAATTTCTTTTTATCTAAAATAATAAGATAAATGGCAATAATATTTAATAAAGCACTAAAACCATCCAGAAGTATTTCAGTAGATGCTGAAAAAAATACTGAATTAAATACTAACAAAATAACAGATATATAAGCAATATTTTTATTGTATAACCTTTTAGCCAAAATAAATGTCATATATACCAAAAGCAAGAATATCATAAATGAAAACATACGAGCAGCATACAAAGCAGACAAAGAATTTCCAAAGACTTTGAAAAACAAGGATATTATAAATAACAATAATGGGGTATGGAATTCTATAAACTCTTGATATACATTACCACCATTTGCTATCAGCCAAGAAACATGAAGGTGCTCTATCTCATCCTGATTAAATACCTTATTAAAAGCAATAAAAAACAAAAATATTAATATTATTGGAATAACAATCTTCATTAAAGAGTATATGTCTTTATTTGACTTCAATATAAATAATGAAAACAAGATTATTATAATACCCAAACAAAAAAATAGGATTTTTAATTCATTCAATGATACAATAGAACAATAACCACATAAACTATATAACTGATTGAACAGACTAAGCAATCCAGAAATAATTAAAAAGAATAGTCCAAAAACAACAGACATTATACAATAAAAGCTCTTATCTATATTCATCTTCAAAACCTATTTTTTAATAAAACATACAACGCCTTAAAACCATCACTAACCTTAATTTTTTTACCCTCCTTAGCATTTCGCGGATAATATTCAATAGGCAACTCAATAATTCTTATTTTTCTTTTTAAAACTTTTGCAGTTATCTCAGGCTCAAAATCAAATGACAATGATTCAAATTTAATAGATTTCAATAACTCAGCATCAAAGACCTTATAACAAGTCTCCATGTCAGTTATTTTTTGCCCATAAAATAATGTAGTTGTAAAAGACAAGAACTTATTACCAAGAAAAAATATTGAAGAATACTTTTTATTAGACAAAAATCTAGAACCATATGTTACCAATGCTTTATTTGAGATTATTGGGACAATAAGTTTTTTTAAATCTTCAGGATCATACTCTAGATCTGCATCCTGAAATGTAATAATATCCCCAGAAGCACTAGAAATACCTGTCTTAAGTGCTCCACCCTTACCTTTATTCTTTTCATGCAGTATGACATCAACACCAAACATTTTGCTGATTAAATCCCTTGTACCATCATTTGAACCATCATCAACTACTATGATTTGTTTTTTCAAATTTTTGAATTTTAGATTTTTAACTTTAGATATAACAGATTCTATAGTCTTGACTTCATTGTATGCTGGAATAATAATAGAAATAGTCTTATAAACTTTATTCATAAATTCAAAACAAAATATAAAATATATAAACCTTTCTAAACAATTACTTAGAAAAACATTTAGCAACAATCAAAGGGAATAAGATAGTAGCATCACCAAATACTTTAACGTGCTTAGCTTCTGGCAATATTTTACCCCAAGAGATAGCTTCTTCAGGCCTAGCACCAGAATCAGAACCGTCAAATTCCTGAGCATTGTTAATATATATAGCATAATCAGCACCATTCCTGAACATGTTAGCATTACAAATATGATGTTTAATAGGACCAGAACCTAAAACAATAATACCAGATTTATTAGAAGTTATAGCAATATCATTTAGTATCTTAATATCATCAGCAATATCAATCTTGAATTCAGGATGCTTGTATTTGAAGAAATAAACCATATCACCCATAGAACCATCAGTAAAAGATGGACAGAAAACTGGAATATTATTCTTAGCACACCAATAATAAATACTATCCTTATGATTAATTTTTTCTCCCATGATTTTAATAATTTCAGAAACTGAAAAAACTTTATTTTGTCTATTTAATTCTTCTAATAAAGGAATAAAGAATTTTTCAAACTTAACATAACGGTCATTAGGAACAAAAATATTACCAGTCCTGTTAATACCTTTCTCTCTTAATTGAGAGTTATCAGCATCGAAAGAACCTAAAATAAAAGGATCCATACATTTTATCAAATCTTCCTCAATACCACCAGCAGTAGTCACTATAACATCAACCAATTTATGTTCTGCTAAATACCTAAAAACATCACGTAAACCAGAAGTAACCATATTAGAAGTATAACCTAAAAAAATAGTGCATTTGTCCTTACGCATACTATTAACAATATTAAAAGACTTACCAAGATTAGTAGCCTGAAAACCAGTAGACAAGAAACTATCTAAAAGATTATTATAATTAACACCATCATTAAAATTATAACCATTAATAGCAACAAAATCCTTAGGCTTAAAAGAATCACGAAGAATATTCTTCTTAGCTATTTCCAACTTAGATTTTTCTGAAATTTTCATATATAATAGAAAATAGATGATTTTTTATATGTTTCTACTTTAGTAATCAGATAAAGAATTCTGTTTATTTCCTTTTAACAAATTATCTAAATCAGTATTAAAGAATATTAAAATAGCATCAGCAATAGGTTCTATTTGTTTGTCAATATAATGTTGATAGTCTATTTTATGTTTTAAATATCCAACATGCTCTGGTCCATCTTCTGTCATTATATAACTTATTATATTAGACTCTATCTCTACTCCCTGTGCAATTAACTTATTTACAACTTTCTTAGCAGGGGTATCCATAGCATAGTCTTTCATCTCTTTTCTCATTGTTTTTTTATATACAAGCAAATCATCATATTTACCTTTCTTCAGATCTTTCAAGAACTGTTTAACATAATCAACAACTTCCTCATTATGGAAAATCTTATTGTAAATTTCATTCTGGAATTTTTTAGCAAGATCTGTCCAGTCACCACGAACTGCTTCTAATCCTACAAATTGAATTTCTTCTTTACCATCTTTAACAACCAAACCAGCATATCTTTTTTTAGCTCCAGCTTCAGATTTTCTTAACTTAGGCATAACACATTTAATGAAACATTTCTCAAAATTCAATTCTAAAAAACTTTCTCTCTTATATTCTTTATTAATAAAATTCTTATAAAACTCATTAATATGCTTCTCAATTTTTTTACCAATAACATTAGCCTCTTCCAAAGACTTAGCATTAGAGACAACAAAATTAGAATCTGTATCCTGATAGATAACTTTGTAACCTAATTTTTCTATTTCCTCACCTGTCAATTTAATAATGAACTGACCGAAATAAGTAATAGCATTAACCATCTTCATATCAAAAAACCTGCAGCTAGGATTGCCAAGAACACCAAAAAAAGAGTTCATCAGAATCTTGATAGCATATCTTGTAAGCTCATCTTTTTCTTTACGAGCTTTTTCCCTGACAACAAAAAGTTTAGATAAAATCTCAGGAAGAATACCATCCTCATTCCTGAAACAGGCATTATTAGGAGCTCTAATCAAATTCTTACCAGAACAATCAGGAACATAAGAGTAAGGATCAATATTGAAAGACCTCATAATACTAGGATACAGAGATTTAAAATCTAAAATCAAGATATAATCATAAATCCCAGGATTACTCTCTTTAACATAACCGCCCTTAATCGGAGATTCTTTAGTAGAGAATTTACCAGTAGGAGCAACAATCTTTCTTTTAAGACACTCCTTAAGATAAATAGAGTCCAAAGAGGCAATAGAAGCATTAACACGATCCAAGGGCATACCAGTAAGAAGAGAACGATGAACAGTTAATTCGAGAACTTTAGTCTTATCCAAAATCTTCAAAACCAATTCAGCATCTTTAAGATTATAATCAATAAGAGTCTGAGGATCATTGATAAAAAGATCATCCAATAATTTATATTTATCCTTAAGAGATGCGAATTTCAAGAATTTACCCTCACCAAGAACCTGAGAGGCAACTGTCTCCAATTTGTAATCATTGACTTTAATAAAAGAAACTTTCATCAAATGCAAAGCATCTAGAACCTGCCTTCCTGGAATATCTGCCTTGCTCTCCATGAAAAAATTATCCTGGATCCTTAACTTAGGTTTAGAATTATTCCTGCCAATAGAAAAGTCAACTTTATACTTTTTACATCTTTTATATAACAAATTAATATCAAAATCAATAACATTCCAGCCAGTAATAACATCAGGATCAATAGTATTAATCAAATTAACAAACTTTTCAAGAACTTCCTCTTCATCCTTACATGATATAGCATTCTTCAATTTTTTATTAGAATTGACAAGAGTATGTTTTTCATTATCACATATAAGACTAATACAGTAGATTTCAGAAGATTCTTTACTAGATTCTATATCAATGCTCAAAACCTTAAGATTCGAAGGATTATAATAAACACCCTTAATATCAGGATTCTTGTAGACACGATCTACTTTCTCAGAAGCAGTGAAATCACCATCAATATCCAAACCACCCTGAATATTATTATCAATCAAGAACCTATATTCAAACCTAACATCTGCTTCATAACATTCAATACCATTCTCTTCAAACTTTTTTCTTAATTTAGGAACTTCAGCAGGAATATCCAAGATAACCTTAATAACCTCTTCAGAACTAAAGTTTTTAAAATGATTATTTTCATGATCAAAATCCTGCAAAGAAAGAGCATCCTTCAAATCAGCTTTTTTAATATAAAAAAAAGGCTTGCATTCGTTAATAGATAAGAAACTCTGATTATTTTCTAATCTGCCAAATAAGATAACATAAGACTTATTATCAATAACTTCATATGATGGGTAAATAAGAAAACCTTTCATAGATTATAGATATTAATGAGAATTAAAAAGTTAACTGAAAGGAGTAATATATACTAAATTACAATATACCTTTTAAATTAATTATTTTTTATAAAGATATGGGATACCCGTATCATGAACTAATACCTTCAGCAATATTACTAGAAAATCCAGGAATAACAAGAGAAGAATTTGTAAGATTATTAAATAAGACAGACTATCATGAAGGCAAAGTAAGAGAGGATGAAGAGAAATATCCTTGGGATTTACAAACACCGGATGGATTATATGTTGATAGAGACTTTCATACAGGATTACATGGATTAGCACATATACTTGGATTAAATTATAGAGAAGAATATTTATTTTATGGAGATGAATATTATGCAAGAAATAATAGAAACCCAGGATATCACACTTATGCAAGAAAAGAAAATGGAAAATGGGAAAATCAAGTACATGTAGTAAATGAGGGAAGAGATTTTCTGATGTTTAGTGAATTAAAACAATTAACAGAAGAACACTATGAAGATGTAAGATATTTTTTAGATTTAGATGGATTAGTAAAAGAATATCGACAATTTTCACCAGATTATATGTATGATTTTAGTCAGGATTCTGGAAGCTTCACGATTAGTGGAGCAAAAAATAGCATAGATTTCAGATGGGTAAAAAGAGGGGATTTATATTATTTAGATGAGAAAACATTCAGAAGAATACCAGCCAATGGAGGAATGTTTATTTATGGATATACTGACTTAATGCTAACAGCAGAGGCAATAAAACAGAAAGCATGGAAATTATTATCAAGAAAAGGATTAGAACATTTAGAAGATTTTTACAAAGATTTTTCAGAATCAAGAATAGTATTAGAAGAAGCAATATGGAATGGACATAGTTCATTATATGCAAAAAAACAAGGAATGTCACATACAGAATTATTAAGATGGAGATTAATCGATTGTAAAGATGATTTTATCGAGCCTAGAGAAAAATATTAGTAAAAAACAACATAATACTTAAAAACCTTAACGAAAGCCCAATTTTAGAAGCCCTCGTAGCATAACGGCGGTGCATTGCCTTGGTATTATATAACTAAAGAGGCAAAGGTTCCGGGTTCAAATCTCGGCGAGGGCTAATTTTCATTAAAGAAAGCCTAATAAACATTTTCTTCTACATAAATATGCACACGTAAATGCTTGGGTCAATGATATCAACAGAACCTGTGCTTAATAGCAGATTATAGAACGGCTGAGGCTCAAGCAACTATAATAAAGCTTATAAAACTTAATCTATGAATCATTAAAATGGCGAAAGAAGAAAATTTTGATATAAAAACAGAATATGAAAAAATAAGCAAGAAATACAAATTACCTGAATTTGAAAAAATAAATGACGATTTCGAGATAGATTTCATAGAGAAAAAAGAATTCCTGACAAGAGCAATAAGAAGAAGGATGAATGACAAATTATTATTTTTTGCAAGAATAATAGAGAATGTAATCTATCCTAATTCACATAGCCAGATAATAGCATATGAAAATTCAGTATTTAGTGAAGAAAGAAAATTAGAATTAGTAAAAGTCCATAAACAACTGATGATATTCGAGAGAAGGTCATTATTATTAGATATAGAGACAGCAGAGGAAAAAGACATAGAATACATCAGAGATTTATTACTTAGATGGGAAGAGTTCAAAAATGAACTGAAAGAAGTTGCAGAGACAATGCAAGAATCTTGGAAAACTAATATAGAAGAAAAAGAGGAGAGATATTTCGGTTGAAAATAGTAATAATAGGAGCCCCTGGTTCTGGAAAGGGAACACAGGCAGGGATATTAGCAAAAGAACTCAGATTAAAGCACATAGTTGCAAGTGAGATAATAAGAAAAGAGACAAGAAAGAATAATTCTATAAGAAAAATAATAGAGCGCGGAGATCTACTTCCTGAGAAAATAATAGAACCAATAATGAGAAAACATATACCAAAAGATAATTTCATAATAGATGGATATCCGAGAAAAATAAGCCAGGCAAAATTATTAGAAAAGATAAACAAACCAGATATTGTATTAGTATTGGATGCTCCATCAACAATATTAAAAAAAAGATTATTGAAAAGAGAATCAATAGAAAAAAGAATAGATGATAATGAAAAAATAATATTACATAGATTCAGAGTATATGATAAAGAGACAAGACCATTATTAAAATATTATAAAGACAGGATGATAAAAATAGATGCAAAAGGTACACCAGAAAACGTAAATAAGAAAATAAGAAAAAATATCACTCATCTTCAGTTTCAATAGATATAACCCCAGAATTAATAGTTACATCACCAAAACCATCAATATAGAAGTTCATATGTTCTCCTATACGCCTAGAATTTAAATGTTTTGAAAGACGATCTGTCAAAAGCGGCAGGTCAGTATCCATAAACTCCTGCATAGATCCAGATTTATATGCCTCAACAAAAGTATTATCAAGAGCATATTCAATAGTCTCACCATGAACTTTTATTGTAACACTTATATCTTTTTTTTCATTATTATACAAAGTTTCAGCTTCAACAACTTCTTCCAAGTTTTCTTCTAATTCTGGATCATAATGAGAAGATTTCCCTGCTTTATTTCTTAATTCAACCAATTCTTCATCTGATAATAAATTTGATAAAGATTCAACTATTTCTGAAATCTCACCTAGTTCTATATGTTGTCTTGATACTTTTCTTCTAAAACTCTCTAATAATAGAGTACAAAGTCTACTTTGATATAAATTTTTTCTAGGAGCTTGTTTTGCAGCTAAATAAGGATGGCATATCTCTGATAAACTAGAAATCATATCATCATATTTTACACCATCTTTCATTATAAAAACCCTAAAATTTCCAATATTATGAACATCTACATATCTCATAAAAACATCTCCAAAATTAGAACTAAAACTGCTTGGGGACATTCCTAAAGATTCTGCAATATTCTTCTGTATCACCCTTCTTTCCATAATATGAAAAAAATCCAATATCTCTTTACCTTTAACTTTACCATCCATATAAAGAAAAACTCCGTTATTTTGAGAAAAAAAATTAGCAAAAAGATTAAAGTTATTGAATGCGCTAATCCTCTTAATTTCATCAAAAGTATAATCCCTATCAGGATCAACACCATAATTTTCTGTCTTTACTTTAGACTTTGCCATAAGAAAAATGAATAAAGAAAAAGTTATAAAGTTATCAACTGGCTAAAACATCAAATGATAATAGAGATATTAAGATTAAACCATAGAATAGCAAGAGATAAGAGAATAACAACACATGTAGGATTGACATCTAGAAGTTTAGGAGCTAGTGCAATGTATTATTCTGGAGATAAAGACTCTGAGATGGAGAATAGCATTAATAAGATAACAGAAAAATTTGGAGGACCATTCATTATAGAGCATGTGAAGAATGAAATATCTTTAATAAAAGAAAAGAAAAAACAAGGATATATAATAAGCCATCTTACAATGTATGGAATAAGTTTTGAAAAATATATTAAAAAATTAAAAAATGAGAAAAAACAATTAATAATAGTCGGGGGAGAGAAAGTAGAACCAGAATATTACCAATTAGCTGATTATAATATAAGTGTGACAAGCCAGCCAATATCAGAGGTAAGTGCATTAGGGATATTCTTATATAATATACATGGGATAAAAGAGGATTTTAAAGATGCGAAGATAAAGGTGATAGAGCAGGAAAGGGGAAAACTTTTAAAGGAGTTCTAGACAATTATATATAATGAAAGTAGTAAAGGGGTGTGTATTATTAGTATTAGTGCTATTATTAGCAAATATTGCTTCTGCAAGCTTTCTTGATATAAATTTAACAAAAGACAAAGTAGGATTTAATCAGGCTTTTGATGGAATTGTAAGATTCAATTTCACTGAACCAGTATTAAAAGATTCAAAGTTAATATTCCATGTAAATTCAATAAGTTATGAAACACCAATACTAGAATTATTAGATGATGATTATGAACTATTACAAGCTGAATATAAGAAAACTGGAGAAAACCTAAATACTGTCAATGTTGATTTCTCTAAACAGGAAAAAAAAGTAATTCTTGGATTTGATTTCTCAGGAAGAGATAGAACAGCAGGAAAAGTTTCTATAAGTAGCATACAGTTTGATATCAAAGGAGAACAGTTAAACGGAAACAAACCAAGTGATGTAAGCATAGATATAGGAAATGATAATATAAAAGATTACAAATACCAAGGAAATACATTATTAGGATATGAACCAACTAACAGAAGCTACCTATCAGATAACACACCAGATGGGTCAGTATTCATAAGAGGATCAGATGTATTCTGCGAGAATGTAATATTAAATTCATCAAAAAAATATAAGTTAAAAGCAAATGTGCAAAGATTAGTAAATGATGCAACATTAAACCTATCAATAACAAAAGATGTATTAAATTATAAGCCAGACTGCAGTACAGAAAAATGCTGCGAGATAAAAACTTTCACAGGAGCACAACAAGAAGCCAGCTGTGAGATAGAAAAAGCGATAGCAGAAGATGGCATCTATTCAATATGTGCATATACAACAGGAGAGGAATATACAAAAAATTATTTCAAGTTGGCTACTGATCTAGATGATAAGATTATTTCAGGATATGCAAACGGACAGGATTTATCAGAAGATTATTTCATATATGCAGATTATGCAAGATATAATAATGTATTAGATAATAGTATAAGAGTAACAATAGATAAGGATGTAATAAATAATTACTTACAAAACAGCCAATGCGAAACCTGCCTTTTAGTTCCTATAAGCGTGAGTTCAAAAACAGCTGGAAGGGTAATACTAAGCAATCCTGCAATACAATATGAATATGATGGCATAGCAAGAGAACTAAACAGTTTTTCAACATTAAATTATCTTGGAGAGAGAATAAACAATATATCAACAATACAGAAACAGTTAGCAGAGATAAAAAATTTAATATCACCAAACACAAAGAGCAATACAAATGAGATCTATGCAGAGATAGATACAGGAAGTGGAATATTAAAGAGCAGAAGAATAAATTTCAAAGTAGTAGATGTGCCAAAAGCATTCATAAGATACGGACCAATGAACCCTAAGACAGGAGATACAGTATTATTCGATGCAAGTTCTTCAACAAAGATAAGAACCGAGATAACAGAATATTCCTGGGAATTCGGAGACGGATCAAAAGCAGAAGGGGAAAAGGCAAGCCATGTATATACTAATTCAAGCAGCTATAATGTTTTATTAACAGTAACAGATGAAGAAGGATTAAGCGGAAGAGAGATAATAACAATCACTACAAACCAAGGAAATTACAGTATAAGCAGTCAAGCAGATGAGATAATAAATAGAATAAATAAATTAAGAGCAAAAATAGAATCAGGATCATCACAATTAAAAGACAGTGCAGAACAAATAGGGCTAAATGAGATATTAAACAAAGCATACACAGATGCAACAGCAATAAAAACATTGAATAATACAAATCTAACAGAACAGCAAAAAATAATTAATTTACAAGAAATAAAAAACAGCATACCAATTGATATAAGCATAGATGTAACAACATTTGATCCTAAAGCAACAAGTGTTAATGACATACCAACAGAATTAGCAGCAAATGGTAATATAGCTTTACAGATATTAAGATCACAAGATGGATTAGTAATAAATGGAGAGGCAAGATCAATAAAATTAATATATAATGATAGGATAGAAGATTTCTTATATGTAAAAAAGACAATAACAGGAACAGGACAAAAATACGAAGTAATGCCATATAATTCTAAGATAAAAGATGTAATAACCCCTAAAGAATATAATTTCACAACACCAAACATAATAACATTTACAGGAAACACAATAGAGTATACATTAGATGATGGATTATTATTCAATGCATTAAATACTAAAACAATAAACGTACCAGATGATTTAAATTTAGAAGATGTAAAAACAAGCAAAGAGAATATATGTGGAGATAATATCTGCGATGCAAGCAGTGAAAACAGTGATAATTGTATACAAGATTGCAAACCACAAAGAGCATACTGGGTAATAATATTAGTAATAATCTTAATAGGAGTGATAGTATATTTCGGATTATTCTTCAAAGGAGGATTACTAAATAAATATTTAATAAACAAGCCTGCAATATTAATGTTCAACAATGAAAAAGATTATCTAGCAGTAAAAAACTTTGTAAGAGAGAGCAGGAAAAGAGGGATAAAAGATGATAGGATATTAAATTCATTAAAGATAAAGAAATGGAAAGATGAACAGATAAAAGCAGTACTAAAAGAGGTAAAGATAGAAGAGAAAAAATTAAAGACGAAGATTAAGAAATAAAACTATTCAAATTCTAATTGTGTTATAAGATTATCAATTCCTTCTCTTTTAATTATTGTCCTTTTCCACCTTTCATAAGGAGCATATCCACTATTTTCTTGTAATGATTCTGCTGTGTGAAGTTTTCCATGTTCAGCTACATTATTAAAATCAAAAGGTTTAGGAAGATAATCTAGAAATGTTTGAAAAAATTTAACCATATCTGGATATTTCACTACAAATTCACCCAATCTTCTAATATATCCCTTATCTCCATCAGATCCACCTGCAGGAGTTAAAAAATAATTATTACCAGCCCATAATTCGTGCCAAGCTTCACCAGCACCATCAAACTTATCGAAAAATGAGACAAACTGCGCTTCCAGTCTAGTCTTATCCTTAGCTGCATAAAGCAAAACCTCATAATCATAACCATTAGCTATTGCAGAATACATCTCGACAATTTTAGGAATAGCTTCACGCTCTCTCTTTGCTAATGACTCAAGTTCTTTTTTAGTCATTTTTTCTTTATCACGAAGTTGAACATCTCCTGTTATAATCTCAACATCATCATGAACCAAAGCCAAAGTTCTTGCAAAGTCAACATCAAATTTTTTTTCATAAATTAATACAATGTCTGAAAGAGCTTCTTCAAGATGCCAGAGAACTCTCCTAGAATGAATAATATCTGTTGTCCTATAATACATTACAGGAGTTTTTTCATGGATATATCTTTTTATCCTGCCTAACTCTTCTTCCCTGCCATCAAAACCATGAAGAACAATAGGTTGAAAATCCATAAAAATACTTCTTTATACTAGTTTAAAAAGTTTTATCTGATCTAAAATAAATTCTATAAAATAACTTTAAAGGCTCTTTAATAAACAATACAATACTAGATACTAGAACAACCAATAGTATATCTGATAACAATAGTGGAACTGTACTGAATAATGAATTAAACATATATATTATAGATAATTGTATTATCACAGAGAGAAAAATAGCTAATAATAAAGATTTATTCCTAAATGTATCAAGACTAAATACAGAGGAATCGCCTATCCTATAATTCAATGAATTAAACAATTCAGCAAATACTAGAACAGAGAAAGCAATAGTCTGAGCATAGATTAATGAATTAGATTTATAATAAATAAAGAACATAGCAAGAACACTAAATGCAATAATAAAACTTTCAAATAACAAACTAGGAATATCTCTTTTAGAAATAATCTTCTCATCCAATTTCCTAGGAGGTGATTTCATAACTGAGTGGTTAACAGGATCAACACCAAGAGCAAGAGCAGGAAGAGAATCTGTCAAAAGATTAACAACAAGAATCTGAATAGCAATCAAAGGCAAAGGAATACCTAAGAGAATAGATACTAATATTATTAATACTTCAGCAAGATTTGTAGAGAATAAAAACTTTATAAACTTTTTAAGATTAGAATAAATACCACGACCTTCCTTGACAGCTGCAACAATAGAAGTAAAATTATCATCCAATAAAACCATATCAGAAGCCTGCTTAGCAACATCAGTGCCAGAACCTACAGAGATGCCAATATCAGCCCTCTTAAGAGCAAGAGCATCATTAACACCATCACCAGTCATTGCAACAATATAACCTTTATTCTTTAAAGCCTGCAAAATCTTAACTTTATGTTCAGGATTGACACGAGCATAAATAGAGACTTTATCAACAACTTTTTCTAAATCATTAATAGTCATAGACTCAAGAGTTTTGCCATTAATAATATTACCTTTAATCCCAACCATAGAACCTATAGCCTTAGCAGTAAGTTCATAATCACCAGTAATCATGACAACACGAATACCAGCAGTATTACACTCAAGAATAGAATCTTTAACTTCATCACGAGGGGGATCAATCATTCCAGCAAAACCAACAAAAATAAAATCTTTAGAGCTCTTAGAATAAGCTAAAGCCAAGACACGAAGAGCATCAGAAGCCATGGAATCATAGACTTTCATTAAATTTTTAAGATCATTAGAAGATAGACTCTTAATTTTATTATCAACTTCAATGAACTTACATTTAGATAAAACAACTTCAGGAGCACCTTTTATCAAAGAGATATCATGATTGTTTATATCATTAACAGTAAGCATGAACTTAGATTCTGAACTAAAAGGAATTTCATTAATCCTAGAATAAGACTTATCAAAACCTGCTTTCTTAGATAATACAATCAAAGCTTTCTCAGTAGGATCAGAATCAAATTCAAGAGAGGAATTATTACAATTAAAACATACAGTCAAAAAATTTTCAAGATATTTAACATTATAATCCTTATTATTAAATAAAATCTTACCAGAAATAGAGTAACCAGAACCTGAAACATCCAATAATTTATTATCAGTGAAAACTTTAGAAACAGTCATCTCATTCTTAGTCAAAGTGCCAGTCTTATCTGTACATATAACATTAGTGGAACCAAGAGTCTCAACAGAGGATAATTTCCTTATAAGAACATTTTTTTTAAGCATCACCTGAGTAGAGAGAGCTAGAGTGATAGTAATAACAGCAGGCAGACCCTCAGGAATAGCAGCAACAGCCAAAGCAAGAGATGTGAAAAAAGCATTCAATAAATAATCACCAGATAGAATATCCAATAAGAAAATAATTATTATAATAAATAATACACCAAGTGTTATAGAAACTCCTAATTTAGATATCTGCTTCTGCAAAGGAGTATATTTCTCGCCAGGTTTTTGAATATCTTTAGCAATCTTACCTAACTCAGTGTTAAAACCAGTAGAGACTACAATAGCCTTGCCATGACCATTAACACATGAAGAGCCAAGAAAAACCATATTCTTACGGTCAGATATGATACATTCTTTAGTGATTGAATGAATATCCTTAGAAACAGGAAGAGACTCACCAGTAAGAGAGGATTCATTCATAAGAATAGAGACAGATTCAATAATCCTAGCATCAGCAGGGATCAAAGAGCCTTCACTAATAATGATAATATCACCAGGAACAATATCACTAGAACTAATTTTAATCTGTTTATTATTACGAATGACAAGAGCCATAGGAGAGGAGAGTTTTCTCAAAGATTCGATAGCTTTCTCAGCCTTAAATTCCTGAAAAAAACCTAATAAAGTGTTTATTATTACAACAATACCAATAACAACAGCATCATTATATTCAGAAAAAACCAATGATAAAAGAACAGCACCAAGAAGAATATATACAATAAAATTCTGGAACTGGGAGATAAATAATTTCAGTATAGAGAATCTTTTAATATTAATAATTTCATTCCTTCCAAATTTTAATAGTCTATTCTTAGCTTCAGAATCAGAGAGACCATCAATAGAAGAGTGCAACTCACTAAGAACCTCTTTTACAGATAACTTATAGAACATAAAGTATTCTATAATATAATGATTTATTAAGGTTTGTGAAAAATCATATAAACATAAACTACTTATTAGAAATATGAGAAAAATAATATTATTCATAGCAACAAGCCTTGATGGATTCATATCTGGACAAAATGATGAAATAGACTGGTTATTCCATGATCAAGATTACGGATATAAAGCATTCTATAATTCTATAGATACAGTAATCATGGGAAGAAAAACATATGATATATCATTAAAATTAGAAAAAGAACCATTCAAAGAAAAGAAAATAATTGTATTCAGCAAAAAGAAAAATGTTGAATATATACAAACACCAATACAATTTGTTAAAGAAATAAAAAAACAAAAAGGAAAAGATATATGGTTAGTTGGAGGAAGCGAGATAGTAAGTATATTACTAAATAATAATCTAATAGATGAGATGAGAATATTCATACACCCATTAATACTAGGCAAAGGAAAAGAACTTTTCAAAGATATAAAAAACAAGATAAAACTAGAACTAGTACAAACAAAACATTATGACAGCGGACTTGTTGAGGTTAGTTATATTGTTAAATATCAATAGAAAGGTTTATAATTTAAACTTTAATAACCAAAATTAAGCACCAGTGGTGTAATGGTTAGCATTAGAGCCTTCCATTATAGAGAGGTAAGCTCTTGATCCGGGAGATGTTAAGTTTAAACTTAATGTTCGGATATTCAAATCCCGGCTGGTGCATTTAATTTTCTAAGATTTCTTGGCTGAACCCTTCTAAAAAAGTTCATTCTTTCTGATTTATTAAGTGCAATATGGTACATACCAACTCTATTTTTTCTCTTTTCTTCATAAAAATAGTAATTCATATCTATAAATCCACATTCCAATAAAAAACTCATTGTTTTGTCCATAATTCTTTGTGAAGCAGATGAGAATTGTATCTTTTTATTTGAGATATGTCCATCACTATCCATAAAACCTCTAAGAAACCCTATTTTAAAGTTTAAAGAATAATCTCTAGGTTTAAGATATATTGTTCTACTTTTTCTATTTCTTCCCAATATATCAACAGAAATATCCCAAACTACAAAGTTTAATAGAAATTTAAAAAGTTTTTTAGAAATATAAGTAAAAATTAAAACATTCTCTTCTTTGTAGATATTAGGACTTTTTTCAAAATTTTTACTGAAAAACTCAACAAGCTGAGAATTATGCGATAAGTCATTACAGTTAAAAAAGAATCTTATCATATATTTCCCTTCTTTTTTATTATGATATGCATTACCATCACCAACAAATAAACCCACTAATTCCCCTATAAATTCGTCATCTGCTTCATTTATTGATACATCTTTAATTTTCTTACCAAATAATTTTTTATAATAAGTATAGATTGTGCCTTTGCTCTTATGAGTAATCTTGTTTATTTCATTTATACTATACCCTAATTTCAATAGCAGTATAATATTCTCTCTTTCATCATTTGATAGCATTATTTATAATATATAATATAAGTTATAAACCTGGCGGGCGTCCGTGTCGTGTCCAGTGGCCAAATATCAATAAAATGCATTTTTAGAGATTGACATTGTTATACAAAATAATGGTTATGTACAACTTGTACCTATCCTCAGTTTTAAAATAATTAAATTTAGACTATTAATTTCAACTGGTTACAAAATGTAACTACTTCAATTCTTTATCATATCTAATTGTAATAAAATACTGATATTATATAATATAATCTTAGGTTGGTGGCAATTTACCCCTCTCTATCCTTAGTTTTTCAATATTAATCCTAAGTATTTCTCAACTGTCCTATATTTCCGGACACTTCAAATAGATTATAATTTCAGTCATCGACATTTTGTCGATAGTTCAATTCTCTGTATATTAATTCATTTCTTATATCTTAAACATAACATGCACAATATAATTAGAATAAAAGCAGTCAATGACATCATAGGGATTGTGATATAACCATAAGACATAACAAACTTAGTTGCACAAGATACAGAATAACCAACAGCAGAACATGCAGGAGGAGCAAATAACTCAATCTGTACAAGATAATGATAAGCAGCAATCAAACCACCAATAATAGACATAGGTATAATATAATTTGAAATTTTATGATCTTTCTTGAACATAGCAATACCTAATAATAAAACCTGAGGATACATGAAAATTCTTTGATACCAACATAGTTTACATGGATCATATTTAGCAATCTCTGAGTAAAATAAACTTCCTGCAGTAGCAATAAATGATACAATAAAAGCAAAGAACAAAGCATTCTTACCAATGAAGTTCTTTAATTTTAAGAATTTATTTTTAGAGAAAATTAAGACTAATAAAAAGATTAAAATTAAGATATTACCTATTAAAGTCAAAAAAGACAACAACCATGAAACGTTAGTTACTAAAGTCATAAATATTTTATATTAAATCTACGTTATAAATGTTTGTAAAAAATAAACTATTGTTAATAATTAATTTTTAATAAATTTATTAATGTAATATAAAACTTTTAATCCTTGTCTTAATTTTGAAAATTTATGATCAGCCCCATTAATTATTATTAATTTCTTAGGTTCATTGGCTGCAGAGTATAACTCTTGAGGATCTTTTTCCACAGGAACTGATTCATCCTTACTTCCATGAATTATTAAAACAGGTTTTTTAAATTTATGCAATGAACCTAGAACATCTAATGTAAAAAACTCATCATAAAATGATCTTTTTAATTTCTTATTATAAGTCCAATGATTTTTATTCTTGTAGATTATATAATCTTTAGTCTTGAAATCATGAACATCTTCATCAGAAAAATCATATCTTACGGCCTGTTTTAAATTTCCAACACCACCTAACAATATTAATTTATCAACTCTTTTATCTTTGTAAGAATATAATGCAGCATCAATAGCACCTGTTGAATGACCAATAATGATTAATTTATTGAATTTATAATTCTTAGAAAGAAAATCAATAGCATACTTAACATCTTTAACTTCTTTACTCATTAGTTTATCTTCAAATTTACCATCAGATGTATCTGTTCCATTAAAATCAAAACAAAGAAATAAATAACCTAATCTTTCCAGATAATTACCCATATTAGAAGCTACAATATATTTACAATTTGCAGGAAAACCATGAAGAAAAACAATTGCTGTATCATATTTTTTAGGTTCGTAAACAAATCCTCTTAAAGTTAAACCATCACTATTCTTGAATTCGACAGCTTTTTGCATAATTTAATTATGTTTAATGCTTATAAAAAGATTACTTTTATAATTAGAGCAATATTTCTCAATAATATGTTCAAGATAAGTTCACAAGATAAAGAGGCAAGAGCAGGAACACTAAAAACAAGACATGGAATAGTAAAAACTCCTTTCTTCATGCCAATAGCAACAAAAGGAACTCCAAAAGCTGTAAGCCCTAAAGATCTAGAAGAGATAGGAACAGAGGCAATAATTGCAAATGCATTTGTATTACACTTAAAACCTGGATTAGATATTCTACAAAAATTTAATGGGATACACAGGTTCATGAAATGGGATAAGACAATATTCACAGATTCAGGAGGATTCCAGATATTAAGCAAAGCATTCTTACATAAAGCAGATGAAAAAGGAGTACATTTCAAAAACCCATATGATGGAAGTATAAAATTCTTTACTCCTGAAGATATAATGGAAATAGAGAAAGCCATAGGATCAGATGTTGCAATGGCACTAGATTATGTACCACATTACGGAAATAATGAGGAATATATTGCGGAATGTACAAGAATAACACATTTATGGGCAGAACGTTGTGTAAAATCACATAGTGATAAGAAACAATTATTATTTGGAATATGCCAGGGTGGAACTTTTAAAGAATTAAGAGAGAAAAGCTGCAAATTCATAAATAAACTAGACTTCGATGGGATAGCATTAGGAGGATTAGGAATAGGAGAAGGAAGAGAAATAATGTATAATACAATAAAATTCAGTACAAAACATTTAGATAAAGAAAAACCAAGATATTTAATGGGAGTTGGAAGCCCGGAAGATATAGTAACATCTGTAGAATTAGGAGTAGATGCATTTGATTCAAGATTTCCAACAATGAATGCAAGACATGGAGGAATATTTACTAGTAAAGGAAAGATCAATATAGAAAAAGCAATGTACAGAGATGAAGAGGAACCACTAGATGAAAACTGTAAATGTCCTGTATGTAAAAATTACAGCAAAGCATTCTTACATCACTTGTACAGAACACATGAACCAATAAAAGAGAGATATGGAAGCATACATAATCTATATTTTATACAAAACTTAATGAAAAATCTAAGAAAATCATATTTACAAGAAAAACACCAAAAGAGATAAAAACTTTAAATTCTTAAATATAATATGGAAAATAAGATATTACATACCAAGAAATTTCAGATAGCATTAAATGTTTTACAGATACTAAGTATTATAGGATTTATAATAGGGATAATAGGCATTATCTTAATAACTGCAGGTGTAATAAATTGAGCAAAGGAATATTCAATATTGTAATATTATTTATTCTAAGTTTTATAGCATTAGGGATTGTTATATTTAATAATATAATCCAGGCAACTTCATATCTTCTAGATAATCCTTCTTATACACTTTACTTTTTATTATCATTAATTTGTTCTTTAATCTATACATTAACACTTAAGTTGAAAGATAATAGTATAATTAACAACAATAAAACTTAAATAGATATTTTAATGAAAATTTATATGCATTGGGACTATAATTATACTGCAAGACTTTATCAGTTAAGTTCAGGTTTGGATTTTTTATCAGTTGCTAAGGAGAATTCATTTCCTCCATTGACAAAAAGCGAGAATATTGTTTTTACAAGCCTAGATAATGTAGCAATTCCTGAAATAAAAGATGGACTCCGTGTTAGTGCAATATTCACAGAAGATGGATATACTATTTCACAGGCTACATATTATGATTCAGATACAAATAAAGTTTATGTTACACAGAACAGATGGATAGGTACACCGCATGGAATTAAACATGAATCATATTCTGATCCCTCAGCTTCACATATTTTACCTCATGAAAAAGAATTTTTAAGGGTTATAGGATTGCCAAATACTACAAGAGGATTATTAGAGAGACTTCTAGAAAACCTAAAGACAAATTAAATGAATTAAAAAGATTTAAATAAGAATAAAAATAAAGGCAATATATGAAAGGAACAACCTGGAAAATAATATTATTCGCAGCAATAATAATTATTCTATATATACCATTAGTATTCATGGGAGCTAACATATTCTTCCCTAAATATGATTATACAAATTATCCAATGTACAATGAATGTTATATGTCAAAGCCTATGCCAGTAAATGGATATGATAATACAACACAGGAACAGATAAACAAATGCCAGCAAGAACAAAATAAAATACAGCAGGATTATGAAAAACAGAAGAGAACATATGACGGGTGGAAATATCTATCAATAGTAATATTCTGCCTGTTAACAATAGGAGCTGCATTATTACTAAAATTAAATGATAGTGTAATGTACGGATTATTCTTAGGTGCAACAATAACAACATTCGCATCAACAATACGCCCCTGATGGGATTTGAATTCGTTGATTAAACCACGCATGATTTAACCTCCCACGACCTACAGGTTAGGAACCTGACGCGCTATCTAGTTTAATAAAATCCAGGCTGCGCTACAGGGGCATACAAATAGAGAAAGTTAAAGCTTTAAAAATCTTTATAAAATAGTAAAAATCTGTTATAATATGCATATACCCATATTAAACATTGATATTCCTCCAAGAAAAAACATATCAAAAATAAATGGTCTAGATGAAAGAAAAATAGAGGCTTTGAGAAAATACTTACCAAAGAAGATTATAGCCGAAGCATTAATTCATATAGGAAGTTTCCAAGACCTTAGAGCCAGAGCAATTGCAAATAATCTCAACCTCAAAGACTTAAATAAAATGCATGAAATCCTCCTAGAACTGTTAATAACATTAAACGATAATCCATATGCAAGAAAAAATAAAGATAATGAAGAATTAGTAAGAATCCTTGACGAGATTGAGGATGAAGTAGAGACAATAGAAGAACAAGTAGATTCTTTAAAAGACAGGATAATGAATTAAATAGTCATTACAATCTTACCATTCTTGAAAACTTTAATCTTACCACCAGAAGATGAGACAACAAAAGCTATAGCAGAAGTCTTAGCTGTGATAGCTGCACAATTACGATGTTTAGTACCAAGACCCTGAGGGAGATTCAAACCTTCTGTATCAATATCAATGTAAGTCCCGGATGATAAGATAGTGCCATCATTATCAATCATGAAAACACCATCCAACTGAGAGAATTCTTTGATAGTCTCACGTAATTCAAGATCAGTAATCTTCTTCTTCTCAGGCTCTATATACTGGAAAGGATTTATTATCAACTGCTTAGAATATTTCAAAATTTCTTTAGGACCAATAATAAAAGCAGTGCCGACTTTCTTTCCTTCTCTCCCATATTTTGATATCTCTAAAGCTATTTCTATAATTGAATCAATTATATCAGGATGGACATTTTCATATAAGATACTAGTATTATTATCAGAAAAAAGAGCGTCGATATTAATTATTGATAAATAACCTTTAAAGCCATTATCAAAAGAATCATCCTGAATACATACAATAGTCTCGCCTTTTGAGAGATATTTATTATAATAAGCTTCTGCAATCAATTCCTTAATAGGTATCATAGAACCTAAAGAAGGTTTTTTAATCTTAGTCTTATATTCAGTTTTAATGTACTGAGAGTAACCAACTTTCTTGAAAAGAGAGACTTTAATCTCATGATACAAAGAATCAGAATACAGATCAGAAGCAGACCTTTCAAAAGAGAGAATACTAGTAGCAGAGATCTCATTAGCTAATTTAGTTGCTGCAATACCAATAAGATTTGAAACCTGCCCCTCTTTTGTTGTCATAGGAGTGAGAGATGAAAGACTTAGTTTAAATAGTTTCTTTTTATAGTATATAGGGTTTGTAGTAGGATTATAAAGCTGAACTAGATTCAAAAGATGCTTTCTCTAAATCTTATAAAAAATAACATCTCTTTCCTCTTCTAAAGTCTTAAATTTAAAATTACTTAATAGTTTCTTTTTAATAGAACTAAACTTAGGAGATTTTTTTAATAAAGTAATAACTATTTTAGAATTAGTCTTAGAAATTCTTTTAATTTCTTCAATAGCTAGATCAACATTATTAAAGTTATGAATAGAAGTCAAAGCCAAGATAATATCAAAAGAATTATCCTTGAAAGGCAAAGATTCAGCAAAAGCATTAATCCTATACCCTTTAGATAATCTAAGCATATTAAAAGACGGATCAATACCAACAGAGAAACAATCAAAAAAATCAGTAGAAATACCAGTACCAGAACCAATATCTAATAACTTATCTGATTTATTAACTTTAAGAAATGCAGAAATCAAATCAAGCTTCTTTAATTGTTCTTCCTCATGCAATGAATTGTAAGAATTGAAAATGATATCGTAATCCATAATTATAGTAAAAAATCAATAATCAAGTAATGACTTCCTGTCCTTCATCATAACTTCATTACTTTTCAAAACTTCAACAGCATACTTACCGCAGTTAAAACAGGTACCACCAAAGTGGAAACTGACAGATCTGGAAAAATTATAACCACAGTTATTACATTTATAATTAACTTTTTCAGGAGCTTCAGCAGACTGGACAATACGGTCAGGCTTAGCACCTCTAGCTATAAGATTATAACAACTAAAACAAATTAAAGACTTACCAGTACCATAAGTAGCCTGTGAAATAGGAACTTTTTTAGAACAGCTAGTACATGCAATATTCACTTCTTGATCGTAATCCATACTAATACCTCTATAACATCATATTCAGGTAGTATATAAATTTAATTCACTGTAAAATGTATAACTTTTAACATATATAATGAAGAATATAATGAGGTGACTACAGTTTTAGCAAATTCTACATATGGGTGACTACATTCATTTCATTTTATTAACAATAGTCTCAGCATAATTACAAGCCTGACAAACATCTTTAGAAGAAGGCTCTCCACAAACAGAACAGCTCTTAAGATCTTTATTGTAATCAACATTAGCTTTCAATAAAGGGAGAATTTCTAGGAAAGATGTTATAATACCATGTTTAGTACCAGGATATTTAGATTCAAAATCATTAATCATATCACGAATATGCCCCCTATAGGATTGAGAATTATGAGGACATTCCATATAATTATCCATGAAACCCATAATGTAAGAGTAAGTAGTAACTTCTTTTTCTGTCAAGAAATATAAAGGTTTGATTCTTTTGATAAAATTTTTACTATTAATAACACCAGTTATAGGACCTAAACGAGCTGAAATATTAATATTATTCCTAAAATAATTCATCAATATAGTCTGAGATTCATCATCCATATTATGACCAGTAGCAAGTTTAGTAAAACCTAATTCTTTAGAGTTCTTATTCAATAAGTATCTTCTGAAAACACCACAGATAGAACAGGGGATAATATTCTTATTAGCATCTAAAATACTGTCTAAAGGTTTGCCAAAATTAGCCTCATAAGAAAATATTTTTAATTCTATACTATTTTTATTGCAGAAATTTTTAAGAAAATCCAAAGAAACATCACGATAACCTTTGATACCTTCATCAATAGCAATAGCAGTAAGTTTCATGTCTTTACGGGATTTTACTAATTTATTCAATAAGTAAAGAAGAGTTGTAGAGTCTTTACCACCAGAAACAGCAACACCAATATGATCATTCTTGGCTAATAGCTTGATTACAGGAGATTCAATACATTTCTTGCAGACCATAACTAAATAGAACAAATGAAAAATTTATAAATTATATGCCTAATCCCAATAATGACCATAACCATTTATGCGATCACTATTTCTTAAAGAGTTTCTCATAGCAGTAAGTCTTGAGTCAATATTAAAAAGTCTTGCAGCAATTCCTGATGCTCCTGCATCAATCCTATCCACTCCGACATCAATCCTACTCATTACAGGATTATCACCACCCAATCTATATATGCGATCACTATTTCTTAAAGAGTTTCTCATAGCAGTAAGTCTTGAGTCAATATTAAAAAGTCTTGCATCAATCCTATCTACTCCAGCATCAATCCTATCTACTCCAGCATCAATCCTATCCATTACAGGATTATCACCACCCAATCTATATATTGTATCAAGCCTAGAATATATTGTATCAAGCCTAGATATAATATCCCTAAGTTGTTCGGTTAATGTTGCATAATCTACTGAGGACAGTGTATCAGGTATTTCATTAGCCATATTTTATTAAAGCATAAATAAATTTAGGATTAATATCAAGAATCTTCAATAATTCCTTAACAGTAGATGCTTCCTTAACTTCCTTATGCTCGTTAGTCCTTTCAATAAATATTTTCATTTTTGATGACTCTGTCGTATTCTAGGGACTTTTAACCTTTGCTATGCTTTTTGTCACATTAAGGGACTTAGAAATCTTTATATCCAAAAAATAATCTCTATTTTAATGGAAGAGAAAAATCAAGAAAAATCTAAAATTAAAGAAAATAAACATGAACATGAATGGGTTAGAGTCGATGGTTTTTATGCTCTTACACAAGTATCAAGAAAAGGCAGTCAAATAGATTTTAATCCTAGTTTTGGTGTTCCTGTAATTGTTTATGTATGTAATAAGGTTGATTGTGGGGAATTAAAATTAGAATCAGCTAAGAAAAAAGGTGAATTCTAATGTCAGATAATGATATTCTTACTATAATGTCTAAGAATGTTACTGCTGAACAAACAAGAGAAAGGGCAAGAGTAAGATTAGCAGATAATTTATTACTTTATATGTTCTTATTATTGAACGTTACTTTAATTGGTGTAATATTTCTGCTTTATTCTGAAAAAATAGAAGTAGATAGTGCAGTTAATATTATTTTAGCAATATCTACTGTATTCTCTGGACTTATTGGTTCGGCTATAACTTATTATTTTTCTCAAAAATAATTTGTTTTTTCTATTTATAGGGTGATAATTCACGAAATAGTACATTTTCGGTGATATTTATAAAAGAGTTTAACTTAAAAAGTATAAGAATATTATTAAATAAGCTATAGACAAATAGGAGTTAAATAGAAATATAAATGGCAAATATCGTAATTTGGATTTTAGTAATAGTTATATTTATTATTATAGGTTATTTTCTAGGTAAATATATCGCTGAACAGAAGAAGTGGGGAACAAAAAAAGCAGAACTAGAAAAAGAATATGAAATAAGAATCTCTAATACCGAAAAACAATTAATTGAAAACCAAAAAGAATTTGAAAAAATAAAAGGTGAATTCCAAACATCACACGAAAAAACCTTAAAAGAAATCCAAGTAAATCATGAAAATAGAATAGCCTCATTAGAGTCAGAATATAAAGAATTAATAAAAGAAGCAATGAAACTTTCTGTAATGAGGTCAAGAAGTGGGTTAATGGGAAAATTGTGGGAGCAGATGGTTCCATACCTGCCGAAATTTCTTTATCATCCTGCTGATATGAGATTTATGGGTTCTCCTATAGACTATATTATTTTTGATGGAATGAATGAAAAAAACATTAAAAAGGTTATATTTCTTGAAATAAAAACTGGTAAAAGTGGTTTAAACCCTCAAGAAAAACAATTAAAGAAAGTTATAGAAAGTGGTAAAGTTGAATGGGAAGAATTTAGGTCTGATGAGATAACCTCTACAAGTAAAGACATAAAAATTAATGAAGACATTGATAAAAAAATAGAGGAAAGATTTAATGAAATAAAAACAAAAGCACAAGAAAGTAGTAAAATTACGAATGAATATACAGATGAAAATAATAAAGAAGCTACAAATAATGAGGAGGATAAATGGGAAGATTTATCAGATGATGATATAGAAAAGTATAAAGAAAAGGTTATGTTTCATAGAGATTTTCCAAAAGGGGATGTTAGTTCTAATCAAATATTAAGATTTATTAAGAAAAATTTTCCTGAAATATGTGATGAATTGGATGATGATGGATTAAATATCATTATTGAAGCAATAGAAGATGATATTTATGAATAACTCTATCAAGAAAGTATCTCAAGAATTAATTATTATAACCTGAGTTACTTATATGATAAGACTAAAAGGAGAAAAAATAATACTGGAAGACTAATGGTAAAGTGTAAAAATTGTAATAAAAGTCTAAGCTTCTTTAACTCAAAAATACTTATTAAAAAAAGTGAACTAAATCCACATTTAGATATTTATGTTTGTTCAGAAATTTGTAAAAAAGAGATTATAAAAAAAGCAGAAGATAAATTTATGGAATATATGAATCTAACAATAAGAGAATCTAAAGACTATTTATGTATTAAATGTAGTTATAAGTGGACTAGCAAGAAAAGTATTGGAAATCCAGCAATATGCCCAAAATGTAAAGAAAATAAAATGATAAGATACGTTGAAACTGAGGAATGGAAACAAAATTATCTAAAATCTAAAGACAAAGTGATAAAAGATTTTATTTTAGAGGTATTATAATACCATTCTACTTCACATCCACTCAGTTTACAACTTATAAGCCCCTTAATGTGACAGCTTGAACAAAGTCCCTAATTTGCGACAATTCCATTTTTGATTAAATTTAAATAGAGATAAAACTATGAAACTTATAAACATTATGGAGGAAAAAAAATGAAAAAAGATGCTATTTTAATTATAATGGTCCTAGGATTATTGATGTTAGGGGCATGTTCAAAGAATACAGAGACATCTACAACTGGAAATTCTGATAAGTTCTCAGGAAAATTAGCTGATATAATGAGTTCTGGAAGTTCATACAAGTGTACAACAATGCAAGAAAATAATCAGGTAGATATGTATGTAAAAGGGGAA
>JWKX01000006.1 GCA_000806155.1 archaeon GW2011_AR18 | reverse complement strand
CCCATATCAAGAATAATTACCTCGTCATTAATACGAACAGCAGTCATGTTCTTACCAACTTCTTCATAACCACTAACTGCACAAATTTCAATATCCATTATAGACATGAGTTAAAGATGGGTTTTATAAACCTTTTTAAAATTTAAATGAATAATGGAAGCTAAATGTAAGTATTATGGGAAATGTGGAGGGTGTACATTACAACATATAGACTATGAGATACAATTAGAGAATAAGAAAAATAACCTGATAAAAACAATAAATTTTGAAAATATAGAAGTATATTCTGGAAAAGATTATAATTACAGAAACAGAATGGATATGCTATTTACTGAAAAAGGAATAGGATTCAGAAAAAAAGGAACATGGAAAGAGATGCTAGATGTAGATGAATGTGTAATATCTAATAATAGGTTAAATGAACTGATAAAAGAATTAAGAGAGTTCTTTAGAGAAAATGATGCTTTCAATCCAGTAAAACATACAGGAACATTCAGGTATGCAGTAATAAGAACACCAACAGAAGATTCATCAATATCATTTGTATTAAATTCAGATTCAATGAAACTAGAACAGGCAAGTGAGAAAATAAGAGAATTCAGTGAGAAAACAACAGCTAAAAATATTGTTGTAACATATGTAGAATCAAACACAGATGTAAGCTTATCAGAAGAGTATTATGTAGTAAAAGGAACAGAGTATTTGAAAGAGAAATACTTAGGAAAAGAATTTACATATCCAATACAAGGATTTTTCCAGAATAATACAGAAGTAGCAGAGAAAATGCAGGAATATGTGAATAAAATATTAAAAACATATAATACAAAAGAGAGTCATTTATTAGATTTATATGGAGGAGTAGGAACATTTGGGATAATAAATTCAGAATTATTCAAGAAAGTAACAATAATAGAATCAGTAAAACCATCAATAGATGCAGCAAAAATAAATATAGAAACAAATAATGTAAAAAATGCAGAAGCAATATTATTAGATGCGAAACATTTACAGAAAATAAAAACCTCTGGAAAAACATATGTGATAACAGACCCACCAAGATCAGGAATGCATCCAAAAACAATACAACAATTAAATGTAATAAAACCAGAAGTAATAATTTATATCTCATGCAATATAGAACAACTAGGAAAAGATTTAGAGAAGTTTACAGGATATAAAATAAAAAATGCAGCAATGTTTGACATGTTCCCACAGACAAACCATATAGAAGCAATAGTTGAAATGGTAAAAAAATAGAGTGTACTGAAGAGACGTTCTATGTTGTTGAGAAATTATTTATTAACAATTAAACCAATAAGACCACCAACTCCTGCTCCAGCAACAGTTCCTATAACTGTGTCTATCATTACAATGCCCTGATGATACTTAGAGTAAATATTCCATAATGAAGTTTCTGGATTATCTTTAAAACCTGTCATACATCCATAAAAACCTCCTATACCAATACCTATTACCATTCCTATCTTCACATATTCTACAGTTTCCATGTCTATAATCTAATAATAAAAGTTAAAAGGTTAATGCTATTTGAAAACGATTAAAACTTTTAATCATATAGTGTTACTATTTAGTGTAGAAAGCTATTTAAGCATGTTTTACCCTAGTTATAGCATGGTTAGCAGAAATTTAACATCAATAGTAGCAGCACTAATGTTAGCTACAGGTTGTGGTGGAAGTTCAACAAAAAGAAATCCAAATGATCCAGTAACACCAACTCCAACAGCAACAGCACCATATTCACCTACACCAACTCAAATAGATCCAACAGAAACTCCAATAGAGACAGCAACACCAATACCAGTAAGTGGAACACCAACAGCAACACCTTATCAAACTTCAACTGCAACACCAATACCAGTAAGTGGAACACCAACAGCAACACCTATTCCAACAGAAATAGATCCTACTCCAATACCTAGTGCAACAAGTGTAGCAAATATGGCTCCTGAAGCTTATTTATTACTAAGACCAGGATATGAAGTTCCTCAAAGAATAATGTTAACATTACAAGGAAGAACAACTGATCCTGATAATACAAATCCAATAACTTGTAAATTCACATTAGAAGATATGGCTGGAAACCTATTATATGATCCAGCATGGCAATCAACAAGCGATTTCACATATGATTATAGTATGACAAACGTTCCTAGAACAGGGTTAGACGTAACTTTAACAATGATAGCAAAAGATGCTTTAGGAGCAATATCAACACCAGCAATAGCACAATATAGAATAGTGCCTGGAATGGAAAGTGCAAGACCTGTAGCAATAGCATGCAATGATGAAGAGAGAAATGCTGAAGGTAAATGCGAATTAATATTTTACTATGATGAAGAGAGACGTATAGACTTCGGTCCCAACGGAACAGGAAGTTATACAACAATACCAGGAAGGACAATAAAAGAAGCGAGATTCTACGATGATGGATTTGGTTCACAATTAGGTGAATATGATGTTGGTAATGATATTGCTGTTTACATTAATTATGGTTCATCTAATAACGGAGAAACTATTGTTACTCCCGGTAGAGTTGAAATAGAAGATAATACTGGTGTAATAGATTATGAAGTTATAGATATAATCACTCGTAGCCACTAATAAAAAATTAACTATTAATTATATTTTTTTGGACATCTTATTTTTATTCTAGTTTGGGCTTAAATACTCTGTTGCGACTTGATTTTTTAATCAAATTTTTTCAAAATCTTTTTTGAATATTCTTTTATTAATAGATTTTTATGTTTAGATAATTCTATTAATCTTTTATAATATTTTCGTTTTGATATAATTCTTTTAAAATTATCTTTATTATAATAGATTATATATAATCCTTTTGATATTGGGGCTCTATGGTTAGAATATAATAATCTTTTAATTATATAATCTGGTATAGTGACTTTATAACTTATTGGTAGTATAAAATATCCTGCATTATTCATATCCCACACATTATCATAATATATGACTTTTCTAAGAGTTTTAAATACTTTTTTTTTATCCTTGAAATAATGCAATCCTAACATCCCATAGAATCTTTTTTGTTCATTTTTTTCATTTAATGATAATCTTTCTAATTCTGAATATTCCTTATTATTTAAGTTTAAAAAATATTTTTCATATTTTTTTAGTTCTTTATTATTATAACTATAATGTCCATTATTCATGGATAAACTCATCTTTTTTTTATTGGCTGAACATTTATTATGATAAGCGACTATTTTTTTCCAATAAGCTTTAGCATTTTTCATATTTTTATTTGTTATTACCATAGAATATTATTTTGTGAGTCTGTTTATTAAAGCTTTTCTTATCTTTACTCCTGATTTAATTTCAAACCAAGCCCATTCTCCTGTTGGATTTATCTCTAAAAAATAATGGTTTTCATCTTTATCAATAATCATATCTATAGCTCCATATTCTAAACCCAATTTTTTTGTTAATTGAATGCACTTCTCAGCAATATCTTCTCTTAAATGATATTCTTCAATTTTTAAATTGACAGAAGCTCTTCTCCAATCAATTTTTGACATTTCAGTTTCTTGAGAGTATATAGCTACTGAAAAGACTTTGTCATGAATAACAAACACTCTTAGTTCTAAAGATTTATTTATATATTCTTGAAAAAAACATGGAGAATATCTAACATTTTCAAAAGCGGTTTCATCATCAGATATGAGTCTTGTAAACATGACCTTTTTCTCATTTTCTTCGTGAATTAAATTAATTTTTAATGGTTTTATAATCATCATCTTATGTTTATCATAAAATTTTCTAACTTCTTGAGGATCATTAGTTAATAAAGAATTAGGGATATTCATTTCTAATTCAGTAGCAATACGTAATTGTCTTGGTTTATTTTCAGCCAACAAGGAAGAATTCGGATTATTTATCCAATATACGTTCATTAGATTAAATAAACTTAAAATATATTCTTCACTTTCTGATTTTATATAATTTTGAACTATTTCATTAGTTATTATTTCACTAACTTTAGGACTTCCAAATCCTTGAAAAAATACTGAATTAATATTTTTAAGGTTTAAATTATTATATTTAATCATAACTTCATTTTTGTTAATATATAAAGAACTATTAGACGCTATTGGAAATTTACAAGTATCAATTCTTTGATAATCAATACCTTCATTTTCTAGACCTTCAATCAGATAATCCAAACTACCATAATTTGGACTATCTATTAACAAAACGGTCATTATTTATTTTTATCTACGTATATAAAATGGGTGTGTAGGACCATCAGTAGCATTACCAATCATTTCTAAATCATCTGTACTCATACTCTCAAAATATCCAATAGCATAAGGCATTGGTAATTCTTCTATTTTAATATCATCTTTTTTTACTAATTCTAAATTTTCCTCTAAAATCATTTTTTATCCCCCTATATTATCTATAGTTCAAAAGAGAGAGAAGTATATATAGATTATTGTATTTTATTATATACTTAATACTCAGGATGTAGTAAGTGTTGCTGATTGTATTAAGTTATTTCTTCTTCCACTTGTAGTACTTAATTCTTGCTCAGAACTAATATAATTTAGAGTAGTAAAATCTTTTACATCTAATTCAATATCTGAAGTTCTTCCTCTTTCATCTGTTATGGTTAACTTTATTTTTGTTATATCACCTAAGTTGATATTCTGTTCATTATTCCAAGTTGCTCCATATCTGCTAGTTTCAGTACTTACTCCTGTGTCTCCTACTCCTTCTAGATTAATATTTCCAGGACTTTCAGATGTATCACTTAATAATTGGATATCTTTTAATCCTCTACTTGTAGTTTCACTATTAAACTGAATATTAACAACTTTATTAGTAAGAGTATTCACAATATGCAATATCCCCTGCTGGTCCTTGTAAGCATACAATGCTCCGTAATTAGGATCTTTCTCCCTTGCATTATCAATGAACTGCTGATTGAAATCTTTTAATTTATCATTAACATCATCTTCCTGAAGAAGAGCCTTGTTAGCTACTTTAGGGAATTCATTCTGGTAATTCTCAGTAAGAGCATCATAATCTTCAAGAGCAGCATATTCACTAGCTTTATTATAAGTAATAATAACTGAATATATAGCAAAAATAAAAATAATTGCTGCAATAAGAAACACCTGACCTTTTTTATTCATAAATAGTTAAACTTCTAGAATGTTTATATTGTTTTCTGTTAATTTAAACAGGTAAATATTGTATGCGTAACCTTTATTATCTTTATATTATTTAACACTCTATGGAAAATTATCTAAAAATTCTTGGGAGAAAATTTAATTATAAAGAATTTGATATTGTTATAATAGGTGATTTACATGGTTTTGATAAGTCTATAAAGATTGAAAAAGAGTTAATTAAAAGTTTTAAACCTCAATTTGTATTACATGAAATGTTAGAAAGTTATAATTTAACTAAAGAAGAGGCAAAAAGTATTATAAAATCAAAAAATTGGAAATCAAAGTTATTTAATTATAAAAGTATAAGTTATATCTTTAAATTGGCTAAAGAAACAAATGCTACTTTTATTGGTTCTGATTTGAAGAATCATGGAATAAAAAATTTAAATGATTACCATGTTGATAGAGAATTAACAAAACAAGAGGAAGAAGATGAAGAAAAACTTATTAAAAAAAGAGAGTTGAAACAAGCAGATAATATAATCAGATTCTTAAATAAAAAGAAAAAATTAATCTGCATTACTGGAACATATCATTTAAGGAAAAATTCTGTTTTAGTCAAAACTTTATCTAAATTAAAGAATTTGAATATATTGTTAGTTTATCCACATATAAATGGAAAATTATTTTATGGCCAAATGGATTTTAAGATTAACGAGCTCTATTATATGTATCAATTATTGCCTGCGAAGGATTTGTAAGAAGTGAAACAATAGAGTCGCTTATTTTAGCTCCAGTCACTAGTTCAAATTGCATCCATCTCCCTGAAGGATTGAAATCTAAGAAATAATGTTTCCCTTCTTTATCTACAGCAAAGTCTATTGCTGCTGTTACAATACCAAATCTTTTACATAATCTGTATGATCTGTCTAATAATTCATCAGGGACTTCCTTGATACAATATTTTAAACTATTAGGATTTCCTTTTCTCCAATCTATTCTGCTCTCTTCAATATCTTGCGAATATATTGCAATTGGAAAAATATCATCTCCTACAACAATTATTCTTAAGTCATACATTTTAGGTATATATTCTTGGAAGAAACCAGGACATATTGAAATATCTCCTATACTATCAAACCTTTCTCTTGTTACAACTGAAGTATATAGAGTACTTTGATTTCCTGATAATTGCCCAGAATTAAATAATGGTTTAAATACTATAATTTCATGTTTATCATAAAGTCTCTTTACATTTTCTTTTGTATTTGTTAGTACAGTATCAGGTATATCTAAACCAACTTCTTTAGCTTTTTTTAATTGAGATAACTTACAATTTGCTAATTCTTCTAAAGAGGGATGATTTATCCAAAGTGCATTAGGTATTTGCTCTCCAATATTTCTTATAAACCAAAAATTTTCTTCATTAATAAGATTTTCTGTATCACTATTCTCTCTAGAGAATACTCCTCTTAATGAAAATGGCATCCTATTCCAGATAGTCCTAATTTTTTTATTATCAAAAGGTAGTTGGTATACACTATCAGAGTTATTAATACTTAATCCAAATCTATAATTATTCAGGTTAAAACTATTTATTCTAACAAATGGAATTCTGTCCCTGTTTAGTTTTGTTAATACTAAGTCAGTTTCTAAATCATTTTGTGAAGATAAAACTAATATCTTATCTTCACTCATTTTTAATTTAAATCCAGAAAAAATCTCTTTTTCCAGTGCCTCCACCAGTAACTGCTTCTTCTTTAATAATATCTCTCAAAGTTCCATTAGGTGTGTCATCTAATAATGCTTCTGCTGTTACTTCAACTCCATTAACACTAAATATAGACACTTGTCTCTCTGAATCGTAACCTACTGCTTGTAGTGTACTATCTCTATTATTTGATCCTTCTGTAAATCCAAGTGCATAAGCTTGATCTTTTTCTTCTCTTTGTGTATTATATTCCATTTTTCTCCCCCTTAATATTAATTATCTATTTTTATTACATCTAATTAAATCTTTTGTTTATTATATATTTATATATTCTAATATGAATATTAAAAAATGAATAAAATAACATTATTATTCACAATTTTTAAAATATGTTTAAATTATAATTATAAAAATTAATAAAATAACATTATTATTTAAATAGGATAAAGAGTCATTTCAATGAGGTTGTAAAATGAACAAAACAGATATTATAAACATAATAAATAAAGCTAAGAATATATTAAGTAATGAACCTCAGCTAATAAAATTAAATAATCCTAATAAAGCTATTATAGTTATTGGTGATTTACATTCAGATTATGAATCTTTAGATATAATAATCAAAAAGTATCATAACAAAGAAAATATCTTAGTATTTGTGGGAGATTATGTTGATAGGGCAGTTAATTTAGGTGATTCTATAAAAACAATAATTAAACTTCTTGAATTAAAAATAAATGATAGTCACAATATAATGCTTTTAAGGGGAAATCATGAATTTGATATAATGAACAAAAAGTATGGCTTTCATGAAGAAATAAAAAAACTATATGATGAATCTTTAATTAAAAATTGGAGTGAATTATTCAGTTTATTGCCATTATCATTGCTTATAGATAATTCAACATTTATAGCCCATGCTGGTATACCTGAAGTAGATAATCTGGATGAAATAAATAAAATAAAAAAAGGATTACAATATGAACAAAATGTTTTATTAGACCAATTAGTATGGAATGACTTTTCTACAACTATAGATGATAGATCTAATAGCCTAAGAGGTGTCAAGAATTCTTTTATTGGCGGAAAAACTTATTTTGAAAAGAAAACACGAGAATTAGGAATCAAGAATTTTATAAGAGGACATCAGCCAAACTTAAAAGGATACACATTTAATAAAAGATGTGTAACATTACAAACTTGCAGAAGATATACAGAATATCCAAAAGAAGAAAAAGAAGGATTAATAGCTGTTAAGGGAGTGATAATCGCTAAGATTAATAAAGCTAAACCTAATATTGAGATAATAGACATATTTTCAGGTAAAAATGAATAAAATAATTATAATCAATTTTCACCTAGAAAATATTTATTAAAAAACAGTGGTATAGGAAAATCATTAAAAAAGTTAGTTGACGCATTAAATAAATTATCTTCTAGAGATGGTCAATATCAATGTTTTGATGATATCTATTGGGATGGAAGAAATCAAAGTATGTTCTGGGGAATTAAGGCTGTGAAAGAAATAAAAAAGTCTATAAAGGAGATTTATTAAAATAAAATATGGTTAAACTGATATTAATAAGACATGCTGAGTCTGTTGCAAATTCTAATATGATTATTCAAGGACAAAAAATAGATGAACCTCTTAGTGAATTGGGAGAAATTCAAGCTAAAAAGACAGCAAAAATATTCAATAAAAAAGATATTGTTGCAATTATTTCTTCTGATTTAAAAAGAGCTTTACATACTGCTAATGAAATCTCAAAAGTTTTACACAAAAATATTAAAATAGATAAAAGATTAAGAGAGAGAAATCATAATAATGAAGAAAATGAAGTCTTTATATTAAGATGCAAAAGCTTTTTAGAAGATATTAAAAATTATACTGGAACTGTAATTGCTGTTGCACATGGAGGGACAAATAAAACAATCTTAGCCATTTCAACAGGAGATAGAATAGAAGGGGCTAAAATATTTAATACAACTAAGCAATATAATGCCTGCATAAATATATTATCTTACAAAAAAAAATGGGTTATTCAATCAATAAATGATGTATCTCATCTTGATATTTTAGAAATAACAAAACAAAAAAATGGTTAATATAGGAATAATCTCCCTTGGAAGTGGTGGAACAATGGGTCATATGACACTTACTACTACTGTTGGAAATTTTTTAGTCAATTCATATATGATGAATGTTTGTATATTCTCCGAGAATACTTACGAAAAGTTTTCTAAATCCTGTACTATTATCTGGACCAAGTATGATTAACATATTTTTACAAACTTTTTAATATTTAAAAACTTAATGAAAGTGAAGATATAATAATTACTATATTCTATCAACAAAACCTATCATAACTACCTTAACATATTCTTTATCTATTGATATATGTGACAAACAACCGCCTTTCAGTTTAATTTTAAGTCGTGAACTATATGGTATATCAAGAAAATAACCAATAATATTCTGAATAACAGCGGCATGAGTTAATAATAATATATTGCTCTCATTTTCTTTCATTAAAGATTTAATAAAAGGAATAACTCTCTTTTCAACGTCTTTCATAGATTCGCCATGATGTGGAATTATTTCTTTAGTCGGATGTTTCTTTATTTCTGATGATTTTAAACCTTCCCAGTCTCCACAATCTTGTTCTCTAAGATTTTTGACATATTCAACATCTACTTTAATATCTTTATTTATTAACTCTGCAGATTCTTTACACCTTTGAAGATCGCTAGAAAATATTTTATTTATATCTAATTTTTTTATATATTGACTTATCCCTTTTATTTGTTTAATTCCTTCTTTAGATAAGCCGTTATTACTGAATTCTTTTTGGCCCTGAATAAGCTTTTGTTCATTCATCAAACTCTGACCATGTCTCACTATGTAGATGTTAATCACTGTTTCCATCCTTTTTATTCATAAAGATAATAAACTTTATATTGTTTTCTGTGTTGTTTTAATTATCTTTAAATGGACTTTCTAATAATCTTATTCTTTTATTTATTATATATTTATATATATCAATATGGATATCAAAGTATACTATGAAAATTGATAATATTAAAAAATTAATAAATGATAATAGAATAATATTTTTAGGAGATGTACATGGAAATAAATCTATTCCTGAAACAATTTTTAACCTTATAAAAGACTTTAAAAAATCTGTATTTGCAATAGAACTTCCAAAACAACCTTCTGGCGACATTATTGATTATTTTGAAAATAAACTTTCTAAGGAAGAGTTATTTCAGAATAAATATTTAAAAGATGCTTTAAATGATAATAGGCTTAATGCAAACACCTTAGATTTATATAAAAAACTTTATGATTTTGGGTTTAAATTAGAGTTTTTAGAAGATTATGAAAATAAACTTTTTAATGGAAAGACAAAAGACAAGTTTATTGCTGAAGAATTAAAAATATTATTAGAGAAATATCCGAAGTATAAAATATTTCTATATGCAGGCAATATACACACATTAGATAAACCTATAAGGATATTATTAATATTCAAAGTTAAACCTATAAAATATTACCTAAATAATGATATAAAAAAGCTAATACTTACAATACAATTTTCTAATGTAAAAGAAATAACATATAATAAAGAAAATAATACCGTTTACTACACTTATAAACAATCTTGTCTTACTTCTTAGGCATCTTCTTCATCATTTCTAAGAAAGCTTCTGCATTACCCATTGCATCATTTAAAGGATTATGATTGTGAGGAGTTTTTCTTAATGAATCGAAATTTGCATTTAGATCTTTTGTTAAACCTCTATATAAAGATGAAATATTAGTTGAATTGTATCCAAATGGATTTTTTCCTAAGAAGTGTTCTAAATACCAGCACATAAACATCCAGTCGAAGCCGTTATTGTCAGATAAAAAAACTAATTTCCCTTTAGTATTATCTTCTATCCATTTTACAAATTCTGTAAGTGCTTTTTTTGGATCTTCATAAGACTCTGTTTCTTTTCTAGATAATTTAAGAAAATTCAGTCTTTCTTTTTTATATTTTTCTGAAATAGGTTTAATTTTTGCTTGAAAAGTTTTTTTAAGATCTTTATCAACAATAACTGCTCCAAATGATATCATTGAATAATCATTAGGTATAGGTCCATCTGTTTCTACATCTACTACTATAAATGTCTTTTCCATAAGTCTAATGTTAAAATATAACTTATATTACTTCCTATTATTTAATAGAATAGCTTTTTTATATTTAATTTTTATTTATTTTAAATACCATAAATAAAATCAACCAAAGTAATCTAGTTCTCTCTTCTCTGATTTAGAACTGTTATCAATAATCTCTTTTCTTTTTTCAATAAACTGCTTAAGATTATTCTCAAATTGTTTAGCAGCTTCCAATAATGGTTTAAAGTCTAAATTAAGTTTTAAGTAATCATCTAAAGCTTTTACTACTTTAGCTGCAGCTTCAGAATCAGGTAATTGTGAGTGAGCTTCTGCGAAAATACAAGTAACAGGGAAATCTTTAGCTTTCAATAATAAAGCAGCAGTAGTACCCATAATAATACCCTCACTCATCTGTTTATTTTTCATTTTCCCAGCGTTAGAAAAGTAATAAAGATTAATCTCGTTTTGAGCATGAGATGGCATACCCTCAACTACAACTATCTCCTTAGCATCCATAGCAGCAGCAAGATCTAACATTGTAGCAGCTAATTCCCATTCAGAACCAGCAATCTCAGTCAATGACTGTACAATAACAAGATTATATTTTTTATTATAATAAATAGTAATAGGATTGACAACTTTAGATTTATGAATAGCTGTCAACGGAACAATATGTTCAGATTCAATATGGCCAATCTCTTCAACATCAAGATGATCAATCAAGAACTTAGTAGTTATTGTACTTACTAACCCAATACTTGGGAAACCCTGAATAATAACAGGTCTCTTTGGTTTCTTGTTAAGAATAAACTTCATATGATAGATTTTGGAGAAAATTAATTTATTAATTTAGCGTGAAACTATAAAGTGGTAATAGCTAATTCTCAAAAACATATAATCATTTATAAAAAAGTAGATAAATAAGACATAAAAAAGCCTAGTATGAGATTATTAAAAACTATTTTGGCAATAGCTGTCTTATCTTTACCTTCATATAGCACTGCAAGAGAGGGAGATCCAGTGATAAAACCCTCATATACACTAGAATCAGAAAAAGATCTAGAATTTCTTGATGGACAATTAAGAACACCTGAAAATCTAGAACAATTATCAAAAATAGCTTATTCTAATCCACCAGGAACACCTGAAGCTGGAGCTTATATCATATTAGAAAATGAAAATATAAAAGTATCAAAAGCAGAAAATGCAGTATCTGCAACATTATTAAAACTTGAAAATATAATAAATAAGGAAATTGATGAAATAAAAGCAAGAGATGAATTGGATACTATCATCACAAATAATTTTTTAAAAAACGGTGATACAACCTGTGCACCATCAAACATGAATGATATTTACTGGAAACAGAATGCAGATAGATTTGCAGAGATTAGATATGAACTTCATAATAAAAACTTAGAAGAGTTAAGGAGAGTTGCAGTACAAGTCACGCCAATAATAAAAAATAGATATTTTATGGAAGAGCCTAAAAATATAAACTATATTGAACTTGCAAGAATGCATACACATAATAATGGAACAGGACCATCAGAAATAGATATCTGTCTGTCAAGAGAGACAGGATTCAATTATCTAGTTTTATCATATGATTTTGCAAAAGCACCTAATGAAGCAAGGATATATGCATTAATAAAGGGTAAAGTAAAAATTTTAGGAAACTATAATCTAAAAAAACCAAACTAACTTTTAATAATAAGTTTTCCTCTTTGCCAATCATTGATAATCCTTCTAGCTGTCATATCAATATTAGGTTCACCACCTTTCAATAACCAGTTAAATCTTAAAGCTATTTCACGTAAAGTATCTTCGTGAAGAGATTTACATTTAATATTATAAAAATCTTCTAAAATTTTTTGATCTTCAGCAACAATCTTATCGATAATCCTCAAAGCAACAGCTTCAGGATCCTTAATCTTATTAACATCCTTAGTATTAATGATAGCCTGATGTGCTTCATCCTCTAACCTGTAATGGATAACACCTGGAGTATCTATTAGATAAATACCTTCAGAGACTTTGATTTTCTGCATACCTTTAGTAAAACCAGGAGTAGAACTAGTACCAGCAGCTCTTTTTTGTTTTAAAGTATTAATTAAAGATGACTTACCAGTATTAGGATAACCAACAACACCAACATTCAAAGGTCTTTTCTTGCATAAATCCTTAATCATACTTCTCAATCTAGAAGTTCCTAAATTCTCCTTAGCTGATATGAAAACAAAATTCTTGAAAGGAAGAGCAATATCATCAACAAAATCCTTAATCAAATCAGATTTGTTAATAGCATGAATCAATCTCTTATTAGCTCTCTTAACTTTACGTTCTAATTCCTTATTCCTAGTTTCTTCAATAAAACGAGCATCAATCACCTCAATGATAATATCAGATTCCTTAATTACGCGATCTACAACAAACCAGAAGTTCTTAGCCATACAAAAATAAAGAAGTATAAGATATATAAATTTAGAGGCCTCTCACCCCTCTTTCCAAATATAAGGAAAACAAGACTATTTATAAAGATTTATTGCAAAAATACAATACTTTACTAAGATAAGATTGATAAGAAGATTTTATAAATATAAGTTTAGAAAAGTTAGAGCAGAAAGAATATATTGAGAAATATCATATTTTTTTAACTTTTGGAATTTCTATTGCTACATTATCTCTGTTATTTTCTTCCATGCATTCATTTAAAACTGGTACTACGTAATTTTTAACTAAATCAACCAGATTTCTGTTTCTATTATTGCAAGTGGTAAATCTTGAATTCAATGCATCATATGAACGATTCATGATATCTATTGTTTCCTTACTACTATATACTATCTCATTGCAATTATTAAACCCCTGCACACAAATATTAGCACTGGACTGTAGTTCAGTTAATATTTTCCTTTGGTTATTAATCACTTCAATTACATCATCTAATGCCTGTGTAGCTATTTCTATTGTTCTAGACGCCTTTTCATACCTTCTATATGATTCAACACCATAAGTTGTGCTAGCTGTTGTTGCCATTATCAATGGTAGAACAAATCTCCAACGTGCATAATTTTCTGTTGATATTTTCATATAATTAATGTATTAGAAAACTTTAAAACCTTATTTCTTAATCCATGGAGTCTCAACTTCATCAATCCTCCAGTTAGGATCAATATCAACTTCATTAATTTCTTTATCTTTAAAAACATTGTAATCATATTTGAATTGAAGTAAACCAGCAATAGCAATCTGAACACCATTATCCATACTATATTTCAAAGGACAGGCAAAAGCTTTAGCACCACGTTCAGAACACATAGAATTTAACATTTCAACAAATCTTTGGTTAGCTGATACACCACCAATTAAAAGTGCTTCATTCTTACCTGTATGAGCTAATGCGCGTTCTGTAACTTCAATAAGCATAGCAAAACCAGTTTCTTGTAAAGAATAACAAAGATCCTCAACTGGAATACCTTTCTTAAATAAATTAATACAATGAGTAACAATACCAGAGAATTCAACATCCATACCTTTAACATTATAAGGAAGCTCAATATATTTACCATTCTTAGCTAGAGCTTCGATCTTAGGACCTGCTGGAAAACCTAAACCAACTTCCCTACCAAACTTATCCAAAGCATTACCTAAACCTACAGATAGAGCTTCACCAAAAATTCTGAACTTATTACCCTCATGAGCAATAATCTGAGTATTAGCACCAGAGACAAAAACATAAACAGGATCTTTAGAAGGAGTGAAAAATTTACCTTCTTCCAAATGACCAGCAAGATGATTAACAGCAACTAAAGGCTTATTATATCTTAATGCTAACTCTTTAGCGAAATCTTTACCGATAATCAGCGATGGACTTAAACCTGGACCCATAGAGAAGGCAATAAAATCAATATCTTCGAGTTTTAATTTAGCCTGATCTAAAGCTTCTTGAAGAACTCTTTCTTTATTAGAAGAATGAGCTTTAGCAGCTTCAATAGGAATTATTCCACCTTTAGTGGTTGTGTAATTATATCTTATATCTCCAAGGATATTCTTCTCACTATCAACAATACCGACACCGAATGTATCTCTGCTATTAAAGTGCAGTACTTTCGATGCCGAGGCATATCAAGTTTTTCATTATATTTTTAATTATAATAATACTTATAAACCTATTTTTCGTAAATAATTTATGGATTCACAAGCAAAACTAGAAGGAATGGTTAAATATAGTAATTTATGGAGTGAAAATGTTAATACACCTGAAGCTCGTGACCAAAGAGACATCTTAAGATGGTTGAATGATGAAGAAATACTATATCAAGAAGTGCCACTAAGTTCTAGGAGATCAACACTATATTTACCAGTTGATAAAATTGAAATTGTTAAAGAGAAATATGAACCCTCAACAACTCTTACTGATAACTTCTATTATGACATTTTACAATTATGGTTTTCTGGAAGATGAAAGGAATATCAGATCTAATTATGTCAGATAAACTTTTATATTAAATAACTTTATTTTTTGTATGATATTAGATGTTCCATTCTATCCTGGAAAGAAATATTATTGTGCTCAAGATTGTGCTTTAATGGTTTTAAAATTTTATTATCCAGAAAAAGAATTTGATATAGAAGAAATTTCTATAAAATCAATAAAACATCAAGAATATGGAACAATGACAATTGGATTAGCAAAAGCATTGAGAGAATATGGACTAAATGTAGAGTTCTATTATAAAACTGGAGAAGAGATGAATGAAACTGATAAAAAAGAGTTCTTAGAAAAATATGGAGAATATATGAATCAAGAAAAAGAAATAAGAAAAAAGGCTAAAAAAACAGGAGTAAAAATAAAAGAAAAAGAATTTACACTAAAAGAACTAAAAGATACATTAAATAAAAATAAAGTAATTATAAGCCTAATAAATTGGAATGTATTATGCAAAAAAGATGGATATCAAGGACACTTTGTTGTAATAACAGGATATGATGAAAAATATATCTATAGTCATAATCCCGGACCAAATTATCCTGAAAAAAACATGAATATACTTATAGAAACTATGGAAAAAGCAAGAAACTATCCTGGAACAAACAGAGAAACAATATTAATATCAAGATTATAATAAGAAAAACTTATAACTGAGTAGAAGAGAATAATTATAATGTTTGAAAGCATATTAAAAGAGATAAAACCTACAAAAAAAGAGGAAGAGGAACTAAATTCTAAAGTTGCAATATTCCTAAGATCATTAAATGATAATCTGAAAGAAGGAAAAATAGTTGTCGGAGGAAGTTTTGCAAAAGGAACATGGTTAAGAGGACAACATGATCTAGATATATTTGTACAATATCCAAATGAAGAAAAAATATCAGATAAATTAGAAACAGCAATAAAAAAAACTTTTAGAAAATACCAGAGAATACATGGATCAAGAGATTATTTCATAATAGAATTCGAGAAAATAATATTTGAGGTAATACCAGTATTAAAAATAAAAAGTTCAATAGAAGCTAAAAATATAACAGATATAAGTCCATTACATGTAGAATGGGTGAATAAAAATCTGTCAGATAAGATGAAAGATGATGTAAGGATAGCAAAACAATTTTCTAAAGCAAATAAATTCTATGGAGCTGAGACTTTTATCAAAGGATTACATGGGTATGTATTAGAGATATTAATCTACCATTACGGATCATTCTTAAATATGGTAAAAAATGTTTCCAAATGGAGAGAAAATATGCTGATAAACTTTGGAAAAAATGAATTTTATTCAGAACAACACTTTCCTTTAGTTTTAATAGATCCAGTAAATCCAAAAAGAAATGCAACAGCATCATTATCAGAAGAAAAATTAAACTTATTCATAAAAACCTGCAAAGACTTTAATAAAAATAAATCATTAAAATATTTCAAAGAACAAAAAATAAACGAGAAAAAATATAACTTAATAATAGAAGCTGAACCATTAGAAGGATCAAGAGATGTAGCAGGAACAAAAATATTGAAAGTACATGAATATATTGAACATAAATTAAAAAATGAAGGATATGAGATAAAAAATACAGAATTTGAATTCAAAGAAAAAGGAAAAGTATATTTTAATATAAAAAATAAGAAACTACCAAAATACAAAAAACATTATGGGCCGCCAATAACAATGAAAGAAGGATTAGAGAATTTCAAGAAAAAATATGGAAAGTATAAAACAGAAAAAGGAAAAGCATATGTAATGTTAATCAATAAGAATAATAAATTAGAAGAATATATCAAGAAAATAATAAAAGATGAAGAAGTGAAAACAAGAGTAAAGAAAATAAAAATATTAAAGATGTAATACACTCATTGTTGTTAAAATCATCCTATCTATATAATTCTCAAATAGTTGTTTTCTTTCGTCTAAACTTCCAAATACAAACTTATCAAGATCAGGGCTTTCTAAAGCATTAACAGAAGAATCAACTAATTCTTGCTGTCTTGAGAATATATAAACTTTCATTGCAGTTGTAAACACAACAGCTAATTCACGACATAATCTATTCCTTTCAACTTCAACTGCTCTTTTATTGTCACTTAAATGAATATTTTTTACTAAAATCCTATCACTTTTAAAGGAACGTGTTAAGTCTTTGTCAGCAAAAGGAACTAACATATTATTTCTAAGCACTAATAATATGCTTTTTATATTTCTATCATTGAATCTAGCAATTTTATTATAAATATCATTGTTAAAACGAATAGCAATACCACTTCTACCATATTTATCTCTAAAATCTTCAGATTTATTAATAAAATTATTTTCTAAACTTTTAATTCCTAAAAATCTTTTCTCTCTAGTAAAAATAACTAATTTTTTAAAAAGTTCTGATAATTCATGAATTAGAGGGGTGATATCCAATTTATCCAACTCTTCAAAAACTGTAATCATCCTATTAGTACCATCTAAATTATGGCCAATAAAATTAATTACATCACCATCTCTTAATAGTTTTAACATCTTAATTAGTCAACCCTTCAAGTTCATCAATCATATCATTAATAACAACAAAACCCTGATCCCAAAACTTTTCAGATTCAAGGTCTATATCTAATTCTTTACAAATCTCAGAAGGTTTCTTAGAACCACCATAAGATAAGAATTTAAGATATTTAGGAACAAAAGATTTGCCTTCCTTCTTGTACATCTGATATAAAGCCAGAGTTAGTAAATTACCGAAACTATAAGCATAACAATAGAAAGGAGTTGCAAAAATGTGAGGGATATAAGCCCACTCAATTTTAAAGTTATCAGTAACATCAATTGAATCACCAAACATTTCTTTTAAATTAGCTAAATAAATATCGCATACTTTATCAATAGTTGCACCATCATCAATAGCTTTATGAGCTTCCATCTCAAAAATAACAAAAAAAGTCTGTCTTATAATAGTAGCATAAATATCATCAAGTTTTGAAGCAATTAATGCTTGTTTATTTATTTTATCTTTCTCTTTTTCTAAAACTTTGTCTGAAAGAATCATCTCTCCAAAAACAGAAGCAGTTTCTGCTAAAATCAATGGAGGATGAGCTAAAAGACTTGAATGATTATGTGTTAATAAATCATGAACACCGTGACCTAACTCATGAGCCAAAGTGCTAACATCCCTATCCTTACCTGTAAAATTAACAAAAACATATGGGACTATACCTGGATGAATATCATTACAATAAGCACCACCTTTCTTAACATCAGAAGTAATTGAGTGAACGTGTTCATAATCAATAATCTTTTTAGCCATGGATGACATTTCAGGAGAAAACTCATTATAAGATTCAAGAACCATATTAACAGCTTCATTATAACTAATATCTTTTTCAATACCAAAAATAGGAGCATAAACATCATAACGAGATAATCTTTTCATTCCTAATAATTTTGCTTTCAGTTTGAAATATCTGTGAAAAACTTTAGTGTTTTTCTTAACAGAATTAAGCATACATTCAACTGCTTTATCACTGATATCATTGCCTAAATTTCTAGGTGAGATATAAGAATTATGTTTTCTTAATTTAATAGACTCATTTTTCCAGTCAGTAACAATAGCCTTATAGATTTCACCTAAAGTGTCCTTATTTTTCTCATATTCATTCATTAAAAGATCATAAGCTTGTTTTCTATCCTCAGCTTTAGTGCTTCTAACATATTTAGATAATTCACTAAAATTAATTCTTTTAACTTTACCGTCAATAACAAAATCGAACATGAAACTAGTTGTTATAATATTATATAGATTATTAAGAATAGAATTACCAGTAGTATCTTTAATATTTATTATTTTTTCTTCATTCTCAGATAGAGTGTGAGGCTTTTGCAACCTCAATTTTTCAAAATAATATTTGTATTCATTTGATCCTTTAATTATTCTATCAGCATTCTTATCATCCAATTGTTTGAACCATAAACTAAAAAACATTATTCTATTAGAGACATCTGCTACTAACTGGCTAATTTTATTTTGTAAAGCTCTGGCTTCCTGAGATTTTGTGTCTGTAGAAAACCACATGTAGGCATAAGCATAAATTTTCGAACAAAGTTTTTCAACTTCTTCAATATCTTTAATTATCTCTAAAACTTTATCAGAACTAATATCATTATTTAATACATTTTTATAAGATTCAACTTTTTTAACTTTCTTTTCTAAATCAGCAAGAACAACATCAAATTCCTTACCTTCGTGAGATTCCAATAAATCTTTAAGATTCCAGAAAGATTCCTTATACACCTTTTTTTGCATAATATTAAAATTGTTATATTAATTATAAAGTTTACTATACTATTGAAATATGATGTTCATGATTAGAGTAATACATTGCAATAAACTTTTTATATTAAAGATATAATTAAAATTTATGGTAAATCCTAATTTGAAAGGAAATGGATGGCATGAGTTTCATGGATATTTTTCTTCACAATCAAATACTGAAGAGAGAGAGTGTAATAGATTTAGTGTTGGGCGTTTAAAAGATAATCAATATCATTTATTGGGTTATACACCTCAAAGTCTAAGAATATACTTTAGTTCAAATGAAGAATCATCAGGAGACCATGGTGTTATAATATTGCCTGAAAATAAAAAAAGTATTGCTGACTTAGTACAGGGTGATGAACTAACTGTAACACCACAAGAAGATGGAACTAAGCCTTATAAGATCACTTTTGATAGATTTTAATAATTTTAATCTACTGTAATAAAGTATAAATATGAGGAATTATTACTATATTCTATATGGAAAAAATAGAGGATAAATTTCTTGTAAGAAGTGATGAATTAAGTGACTTTATTGAGAGAAATAATATCTCAATGGATAATAGTTTATCAGTATTTATAGTTGCAGTAATGTATTTTCAAGAAAAAGGAGTTGTTAATGGTGAGAGATATTTATGGGTTTATCAATCAGGGGATAGAAGTGAATTAGTATTAGCTAATGTAAATGGAAAACTTGCGAGACATATGGGTGAGGCAATGGGTTATGTAGGACACAGAACTGATAATTTAGATCCTCAAGATGAGAGATTAAGATTCCATAACTATGAAAGAATACAAGTTAAAAACGAAAGAGATGAACCATTAACTACATATGAAGAAATTTATGCTTCTAATGATACAATAGGAAAGAGGACATCATTAGCAAAATAAGTTAACCAAAACATTTATAAAGTTCTCCGCAACTTAAATATTAAAGATGAATATTCTTGAAGAGGTAAGTGATAAGAAAATGTTTGACAAATCAATGTTAAAGACAACTGGAACAACAACTCTAGGCATGGTATGCAAAGAAGGAATAGTATTAGCTGCAGACAGAAAAATGACATTAGGTGGGCAAATAGTTTCCAGCAAGAAATTTGAAAAAGCAATAATATTAACAGATGATCTAGCAATGACAGTAGCAGGATTAGTTTCAGATGTACAATTAATAACAAGATTAATCAAAGCACAGATAAGATTAGATGAATTAAAAAAAGGAAAAAAACTAAGAGTAAAAGAGGTAGCAAATATGCTAGCAAACTTAGTATATGCTAATGTAAGAAAATATTCAACAATACAAGGGATAACAGGATTCTTATTAGGTGGAAAAGATCATGAAGGATTCTATTTATATGAAATGGGAATGGACGGATCACTGACAAAATTCGATGATTATGTGACAGATGGATCAGGAATGTTATTCGCAACAGGAGTATTAGAAGCAAATTATAAAGAAGAATTATCAATAGATGATGGAGTTAAATTAGCTATAAAAGCAGTATCAGCTTCAATGCAGAGAGATACAGCATCAGGAGCAGGCATGGATGTTATAACTATAACAAAGGAAGGAACTAAGAGAGTATTTTCAAAACAATTAGATAATAAATTTGTAGCATAGATATAGATTTTATTTTCTTATATTAAAACAATGGTAAAGATAATTGATGAAGTAAACAAGTATTTGCCGCAAGATGCGAATATAACAGAAGCAGTATTTGAGGGCGCAAACATAGTCCTTTATACAAAGAACAAGAAATTCTTACTAGACAATCAAGGTGTTATAAAAACTATAGTAGAGAATATAAAAAAAAGAGTTGAGTTAAGAGCAGATCCTTCAATAGTAAAAGATATAGAAGATACAAAAGAATTAATCAAGAAAACAATACCTGCAGATGCAGGAGAGACAGAGATAATATTCGATACATTCAGGTCAAGAGTAATAATAGAGGCTGAAAAACCAGGAATAGCAATAGGAAAAGGGGGAGAGATATTAAAAGAGATAAAAAACCAGACATTATGGACACCTATAGTAAGAAGAATACCACCAATAAGATCACAATTATTAGAGAACATAAGACAGGTATTATATGATAATTCAGAATACAGAAGAAAATTTTTACATAAAGTAGGAAAGAGAATCTATGAAGGATGGACAAAGACAAAAAGAGATGAATGGGTAAGAATGACATGTCTAGGTTCTGCAAGGGAAGTAGGAAGAAGCTGTTTCCTAATACAGACACCAGAATCAACAGTAATGCTAGACTGCGGATTTAATGTAGCAGCACCAAGAGAGTATGCTTTTCCATATCTAGATGTACCAGAATTCAATATACAGGAATTAGATGCAGTAATATTAAGTCATCCGCACATAGACCATTGCTTACCTGCAGACACACTTGTTGAATTGGAAAATGGGATATTAAAACCCATAGATAATATTGATAGAGGTGATAAAATATTGACAATAAACTTGAAAACAGGAAAAAAAGAGATAAATGAATGTTTAGAAAAAGTAAGAACATATACACATAAAAAAATAATAAATATCAAAACACCTTATAATACCATAGAAGCTTCGCCAAACCATAAATTCTTTGTAATTGAAAACATGGAAATCAAGGAATTAGAGGCTAAAGACCTTAAAGTTGGAATGATAATCCCAATAAATAATATTTCATTAGATGAAATAAATAATACCATAACATGTCAGGTGATAAATAAAAATTTAGAAATATTAGGACTTAATGAAACTCATGAAAGAAAAAGCTTTTTTGAAAATATGGACTTGTCGTATTATAAAATTAGTGAAATAGAAGTTTATGACAATCCATATGAATATCTTGTAGATATAAAAGTCGCGAATAATAGTAACTTTATTGCAAATGGAATATTAGTACATAATTGCGGCACTTTACCTTATCTCTATAAAATGGGATATAGAGGGCCTGTTTATTGCACAGCACCGACAAGAGATGTAGCAGCATTATTATGTCTAGATATGAGTGATATAGCAATGAAAGAAGGAAATGATCCATTGTATGATACTGGAGATGTAAAAGAAATGGTAAAGCATACAATATGCCTAGACTATGAAGAGGTTTCAGACATAACTCCTGATATGAGATTGACATTATATAATGCAGGACATAATCTAGGAAGTGCAATGGTGCATTTACATATAGGAAACGGAGCACATAACTTTTTGTATACAGGGGATTTCAATTATGAGACATCAAATTTATTAAGTTCTGCAATAGATAAATTCCCAAGAGTAGAATCAGTAATGATGGAATCAACATACGGAACAAAAGCAGATAATAGTCCATCAAGAAAAGAGAGCGAGGATGAATTAATAAGAATAATAAATGAGACAGCACTAGCTGGAGGAAAAATATTGATGCCTGTATTAGGGGTAGGAAGATCACAAGAGTGCATGTTAATATTAGAGAGAGCAATGGTGGAAAAGAAGATACCAGAAATGCCGATATATGTGCAAGGAATGGTATGGGATGTAACTGCATTACATACAGCATATCCTGACTTCTTAAGCAACAGAGTAAAGAAAGGGATATTCCAACGTGATCATAATCCATTCCTAAGTCCAATATTCAAGAAAGTAATATCACAGAAAGAGATGACAGAAATCAAAGAGGGAAAGGGACCATATATAGTAATGGCAACATCAGGAATGCTACAAGGAGGACCATCATTAGAATATTTAAAAGCATTTGCAGAGAATCCAAAAAATTGTGTAGTATTAACATCATATCAGGGAGTAGGAAGCATAGGAAGAAGATTACAAGATGGAGAGAAAGAATTAACATTCACATATGGCGGATCTAAAAGAATGGAGACAATAAAAATAAATCTGCCGATATATACACTATCTGGATTTTCCGGACATTCAAATTTCAAGCAATTAACAGCATGGGTAAGAAATATGGAACCAAAACCTAAAAAATTCATAACAATACACGGAGATTATTCAAGATGTATAGAATTAGCTTCAGTAATATATCAACAGAACAGAGTAGAGACAGTAGCACCTAAAAACTTAGAGACAATAAGATTAAGGTAAATTATTTTCTTTTATATAAGACTATAGATCGAAGTGAACATATTTAGGTTTCTGTAAAAGGTCGTAAATATCAACTTTTTTAATATTTGCTTTTGACGTATCTTCTTTTAATGGATGAACAGAATTTTCAAATTCAATAATGTACTCAGGACTACTTTTTATTGAATCCATTACTTTCTGCATGAGATCAATAGGTCCAACTATTAATGGAAGTTCCGCATCATTGTACCTACTAGTTGCTATATGCTTTTGATATATGACTGATGCTTCACCAAACTGCCGGAACCTTTTAGTGTAAGAACTTTCATCATAACCCTTAAAATATTTAGTTATTTTTGAAGACTTTTTGATTCTTTTTTGAACCTTTCTTGTATTAAGTCTGTAATGAAAAATAACCATAGAATTCCTTTCTAAATTTAACATCCTATCATCACCTGATATAATCCTTCTAAATATCTGTGGAAAAAATGGATTGAAAGATGAACCTGCAGGACGATGATCATAAAAAGGAGCGCATAAACAATAAATTTCTACAATCCTATCAATATCTATACCTAACTTCTCTCCTACACCATATCTTTTCAAATGATCAGGATTATCAAAAAATGAACCAACTTCACATTCTTGTTTAATCTCCTCTATAAGATTTTTATCTAATACCATAATAGATGATAAAACCTAAAGATTTTTAAAGGTAATTAAAGCTATAAATTAAAATAATCCTATCAACAAGTGAACATATAATTTTATAAGCAAGAATGTTCATTAATAAATATGCAACAATACGATATTATTGTATATGTTCTAGAGAAGGAGAGTGTTGTTAACGGTGATAGAAAATATAAGCATATTTTTGGATTTAGTGATAATGAAGGTGAAATATTATTAAAAAGTGGAAACCTTAATGGATATAAAATTATCTATAAAAATAATACAACTAATCAAAGATTATTATTTCATACAATAAGAGAGATAGTTGATGTATCAAATAATAGAGAAATGTTAGATACTGAGGCTTTAGATCATATATTAGGAAGACAAGAAAAAGAGATGCTTGTAGGAACAAATGCATCATCAACTGACTTAAATGATAGAACTTTAGAATATTACAGTTCTGGAGATAGTGATGCTGTATTATAATAATTATTAAATTAATCTAAGAAAAATTGCATTTAAAATTAATCTAGTTAAACTTTACCACCAGAGAATAATCTAGACATAGTATCAGACATATCAATATAAGGAGTCAATCTGCCGCCACCAGCACTAGTTTCAGAAGAATTAGATTGTCTAGGAGGTGATTGTTGAACATTTTCTATCTTAGGCATTTGAACAGGCTGAGGTTTTGAATTATTTGTATATATATTATTAACTGAAGCTTTTTCTCTCTTATTAACTAAATCCTGTAAAGCAGAAATCAATTTCTTAAGATCATCAATAGACTCTTTTTCTGTGTTAAAACTAATTTTCACATCCATTTTTCAACTGAGTGGAAGAATCTATTTAAAAGTTTTTTGTTTAGCCTTAAATAAACTCTATTCACCTATTAAATGATGTTTTAGCAAGATGATGTAAAGATTCAGAAAGAATTTTGTAATTATCAGCATATTTTTCATAATAGTCAGGGAATTTTTCTTCAATAATCCTAAGAGAGGTAATAGCATTAGTCATAGTTGAATCCTTAATAAAATGATTATTAATCCTTACAGCCTGTTCATATATTTCTAAAGCTCTAAGAATAGAGGAATTAAGATAAGCTAATTCGTATTTATCATAATCAATAATCTTGACATCAGAATTTTCATTGAAACTATCCCAATGTCTTCTCATAATCTCTCTTTTCTGTTCATAATCCAAGAATAAATGCTGATCTAAAAGATTTGTATCATCAAAAACAATAGGGGCTTTACGTTCACCTTCAGTATCAAGAATTACTACCCTATTTAATTCATCTAATTTAAAATTTCTAGAGTGAGCATCCTTGTTATAAACCCTAATTATGTCCTCTAGACTAGAAATTGCTGGTTCAATACTATACATCAATGCATCAACAAAACCAGAAGAGCAGATCCTTGAAATCCTCTCTTTAATATTAACAGCAACATCACGTTCAACAAAATCCCCTTTAACTCTTGCATGCAATAAACCAAGAACATCAGCAATCCTGCAGAAATCATCAACAGAGACATCACCTGAATTAATTCTTTGATCTAAAGTAGAACCAGAAGCCTGCTCCATAATATAATATTTTTTTTTATCATGTTCAATTTCACCAATAGGCTTAATAGTAGAACAATCATTCCTGGAAGAGATAATAGAGCCTATCTGCTCAGCCATAGAAATTTCTCTAGATAAACCTTCAGAGGACTGGTTTTTATAGATAATCTCAGAACCTAAAAAATTATCTTCAACAGTAAAAACAGCATTCTTATTTCCAGCAATATCATTAACAGGATTATTTTCTAAAGCTTTTTTTGCAGCTTCCAATTTTTTTCTTTTACCTAACTCTTTATTACCATAAATATCATGCAATCTTCCTATAAAATAAGAAAAAGTAAATGAATCTTTAACATGCAGACCACCATCGCCAAATCCTGAATTTTTAATATCCTTATCAATTCCATTAAGCAATGCTAAATTAATGAAATCCTTTTCACTATCAACAATTTTTCTTAAATAATCTTTTCTTAAATAAGCCTTTCCTAATAAATAAAAATATTTAATATTGCCAAAAAAGCTTAATTCATTATTATTCCTAAGATCAGAGAAGTTCTCTTCAAAAAGAGAGAAAGCTTTCCTGTAACATTGATAAGCATGTTTTTTATCAGAATTATAATAAGAATCACCCAAAGATAAAATGCGTTCTATCTCATCACCAACATTCTCACTTAGACCTATTAATTTCTTTTTTACTTTTATCAGCTCATCATAATTTCCTGTCAATGAGTAAAATAGCTTTTGCAAAGAAAGTTTTATGTATTTAGAATCTGCATCAAAAGAATCATCTTGTTCCTTAATAATATCATCAAGACATGTTAAAACCATGATTTAATTTTATATAGACTATTAATAAATATTTATGGAAAAAAATAGATAGATTTTTAATATAAAAAAATACTATAAACTTGAGAAAATGTTAAAAAAAGAGTACATGATCATAGTTAGTGTAATAATCCTATTTTTACTTCTACAAAAAAATGTGAGTGCAGATTTTCCCAGTTGTCCTGGAGATACAACAGATGGAATATGGGTTATTACAGACAGACAGATAATTACAGGAAATACTGTGTGTTATAATATTACAATAAAATCTGGGGGAAAATTATTAGTGCAGAATGGTGCAATAATATCATCAATAAACATTACACTTGGAAACCTCTCAGTAGAATATGGAGGAGAAATTAATGCTACAGGATTTGGTTATATAGGAAGTTCTAGTACAGCAACTGGACCTGGAGCAGGAATAAGCAGGCGTGCTGGTGGAAGTTATGGAGGAAGAGGTGGTGCAGCTCAGGAAACGAATATAGGAAATGTATATGGAGATCCATTAAGACCAACAGACCTAGGAAGCGGGGGATCTGGATCTGGAACAACAAGCGGTGCTGGAGGCGGTGGTTCAATATTAATAAATGTAACACAAAACTTCATATTAAATGGTGCTGTAATAGCAAATGGAAATAATACAATATCCGGCAGTAATCTAGGAGCAGGTTCTGGAGGATCAATACTTCTATACACATATAACTTAACAGGAACAGGAAACTTAAGCGCAAGAGGGGGTAAAAGTGCATCAAGCAGCGGCGGCGGAGGTGGTGGTGGAAGAATAGCAGTATATTATAATCATACAACACTCAATTTCTCAAGATCAACTGCTGAAGGTTCCAAAGATGATGCAGGATTCCAAGGAAGCACAGGAACTTTTATTGCTGTCAATCAGATATATAATAATGCTACAATATATGCATGGAACTGGAACAGCAGTGTAACATTGAGTTCATTCAGCAATATAACATTCGTATCAGCAAACACAACAATAGATAACAATGACATAATAAAAATAGATAATAGGTTTTACTTTGATGGACAATCATATTTTAACTGTAGAACAAACATAAGCAAACAGATTACAGTATCTGAGATAGAAACAGGAAATATAAGTTCTTACCTATCTAATTTTAAGAATGAGTGTGGAATGACAAATGTTACGATAAATACTTCTAGCAATATAATCATCTCTAATAATAACTTACTAAATTTCAGCATATTAAACTTTGATAATTCAAGTGTTGATATAGAAATAATAAATTCGAGAATAACATCAAACATAAACTTCACAATAAGAAATATAACAATAGATACACTATCATGGATCAACTCTTCTGGGAAAGGATATTCTGGGGGTATAGCAAGCGGATTGGGTCCAGGAGGACCGATAAGAGGGGGAACAGGAGCAAGCTATGGTGGAAGAGGAATGTCAGCTACACATACAAACGATATAAATGTTTATGGCAATCCATTAAAACCTACAGCTTTGGGAAGCGGAGGATCTGGATCTGGATCAACAAGAGGGGGAACAGGAGGAGGATTCATTTATATAAATGCAACAAATAATTTAATACTTAATGGAATGCTTAAAAGCGATGGAACAGAATCTTTTGGAGGATTAGGAGGGTCTGGAGGGGGTTCTGGAGGATCAATACTTCTATATTCATATAACTTAACAGGAACAGGAAACATATCAGCCATTGGAGGACCAGGATTTAATATTGTATCTAGTGGTGGAAGAATAGCAGTATATTATAATCATACAACACTCAATTTCTCAAGATCAACTGCTGAAGGAACAAAAACATATTTATAGCAATATAACATTCGTATCAGCAAATACAAGTTTAGATAATAGTGATATAATAAGAGTTGACAACAACTTCATATTCGACGGACAATCATACATATACTGTAAATCAAATCTTACAAGGCAGTTCACAATTTCAGATATAGGAAACGGAAACATGAGCAAGTTCCTATCAGGATTCAAAACAGAATGTCCACTAACAAATGCTACAATAAATACATCAAGCAATATAATCATCTCTAATAATAATTTACTAAACTTCAGCATATTAAACTTTGATAATTCAAGTGTTGATATAGAAATAATAAATTCGAGAATAACATCAAACATAAACTTCACAATAAGAAATATAACAATAAATGATGGTTCAGTAATAAATGCAACAGGAAAAGGATATTCTGGAGGTACACTTACAGGAAGTGGAACAGGAGGGGCAACATATACAGGTTCTGGTGGAAGTTATGGAGGAAGAGGAGGATACATTAGTGCATATTTAGGTCTAGCATATGGAGATCCATTAAAACCTACAGATTTGGGAAGTGGAGGATCAAGTTCAGGTGGAAATAAGGGAGGGAATGGAGGTGGATCCATTTATATAAATGCAACAAATAAAATTATTTTAGATAGCCAATTAATTGCAGATGGAGCGAATGGTATAGCTGCAGCAGTTGATTATGGAGGTGGTTCTGGAGGATCAATACTTCTATATTCATATAACTTAACAGGAACAGGAAACTTAAGCGCAAGAGGGGGACCAAGCAGAAATGGAAATTCAGGAGGGGGAAGAATAGCAGTATATTATAATCATACAACACTCAATTTCTCTAAACTTGGAGTTGCAGGACAAAGTAATACTCTTGCTATTTATAGCAATATAACATTCGTATCAGCAAATACAAGTTTAGATAATAGTGATATAATAAGAGTTGACAACAACTTCATATTCGACGGACAATCATATTTTAACTGCAGAGCAAACTATACACATAGTGTCACAATTTCAGAGATAGGAAACGGAAACATGAGCAAGTTCCTATCAGGATTCAAAACAGAATGCTCACTAACAAATGCTACAATAAATACATCAAGCAATCTTTTAATGACTAATAATAATTTATTTAATTTTAGCATAATAAATTTAGATAATAATGGAATAGATTTTATCATTGAAAACAGCAAGGTCTATGGAAATATAAATTTCACAATAAGAAACTTCTCTTTAGATATCAATTCATGGCTTAATTCTACAGGAAAAGGATATTCTGGACCATTTGGAATAGGGAACTCATCAGGAAGAACAGGAGCAAGCTATGGTGGACTTGGTGGATCCACAAGTGCTAAAACTTATGGAAACCCACTAGAACCTAAGGACTTGGGAAGTGGAACAGGTGGCAGTCCAGCAAATGGTGTAGGTGTTGGAGGAGGAACTATTTTTTTAAATATTTCAAACAAATTAACATTAGATGGTGTTGTTTCTGCTGATGGAATGGGACCAAGCAAGGCAGGAGGAGCTGATGCTGGAGGTGCAGGTTCTGGAGGATCAATACTTCTATACACATACAACCTAACAGGAACAGGAAACTTAAGCGCAAAAGGGGGTGATATTAGAGATAATTCCCCAGATTCATCTGGAGGTGGAGGGGGAAGAATAGCAGTATATTATAATTATACAACAATGAATTTTCTTAAATCAAATGTCAGCGGAGGAGAGAGTGATACCTCATATTCAAGGGCAGAACCTGGAACATTCATAGCAATAGATATAAGAAATAATATTGCAACAATAATAGAAGCATTTGAATTCAATGCAAGCCATTTTGTTAATGATTCCAAATTTAAACCGTTTGCAAATAGCTCATTCACTTTTGAAAATATCACATTCAGAGGAGGAGATGAAATAAGGATATCATCAAATATAAGTTTCAATATCACAAATCTTAATTGGTCAACAACAAAAATAAATACAAGCGATTATTATCTAGAAATAATATATGAAAATATATTCAATGATTCATTAACAATATATAAAGTAAATAATAGCTTTAACTTAAGCATAGAGAGAAGAAATATTGCAAGGATAGACTTCCTCTCAAACCTATCTTATCTGACTAATATATCTGCTGCCATAAACATAAGCCCTAATTTTGTCAAAGTAAACTCTACATTAATACCAAAATTAAATATGTCTTCAAGATTAACATTCTATAATGTAACAGGGGATAATGGGATACCATTGTATGACATTAATGATAATGATAATTTTATAATCTGCCGTTATGACAGGTGCAGTCAGAAGAATTTTACTGCAGACTTAAAAAAATTCAGCGTTGTGGTATCGAGCTTTACAACATATACAACAATAAATGATAGTGTTCAGCCAAATATAATATTTACATACCCCACAGAAATAAACAATACCTATGTAAACAGAAACTGGATATTTATTAATACTACAATAATAGAGACAAATCCTGATAATAGCACTTACTTATTAATGAATGGCACAGGTGTTGTGAATAGTACATTATTCTATATGACAAATTCGTCAGCAAATAATACTATCAATTTTACTACATTAACAGACGGAAACTTTTTAGGATTAACCGAAGGAATATATAATTATAATGTCACAGTAATAGACCTTGCTAATAACAAAAATACAACTGAGACTAGAACTATAACATTAGATAGGACAGCACCAGTTGTATCATTCAACTTGACAACTACACCTGATCTTGAGGTTGATAATATAATTGCAATTGGTCTAGATATCATTGAAACAAATACTGCAAATATAACCTATAATATCTATAATCTTACAGGATTAACAAATTCAACAGTTTATACAATGTATGATAGACATTCAAATACTTCAATATCAAAACCTCTAACAGAGACTATACTCTTCAAATATGGAATCAATGTCACTGATAAAGCCAACAATATAGGGAACACTCCAATAAGAACTGTAGATAATAGTCCAGTTCCAGTAACACCACCAACAGGAGGAAGTACAGGTTCTTCTACAAATAATGGCGGGTCAGGAGGGTCAGGAGGAGAACCCAAACTTACTGTGATAGATAATCAACCACCGCTAAAAATTATTGAAAGTGATACTGGAAAAACAGAGGGAATAATACAGACACCACACGGAGAGGTAAATTTCAGGGTAACTGATAAAGGAGGAATATTTGCTTTGAATATAAACTCCTCACAGGGAGCTGCAGAGATTGGATTAACATTCATAAATGCATCATATGGAATAAATGTTCCTAAATTGGATATTAAATTAAAGAATGGTGGAAAACTAAAGTTAGTACCTACAATAGACTTTAAATTACCAGTAATAGATACATTAAGCCTTTTATTATTGATAATATTATTGATAATAATCATCTCATATGAATACTATAGGTATAAGAAAAAAGAGGAATTAAGCAAAGTACCACCACACTTAAGATATGTGCCAATAACAAGACCAATAACAAGCTTTAGATGAGCCTTAATAGAAAAATTGTCAATCCAGAAAATAAAGGAATCAAAATATTATCATCAACAAAAAAGTTCTTATTATGGAAATAAATACTTTCTACAATCATTCCTATAATACTTGCGAATAAAGCTTCTGCATAAGAGACGAAAAAAGATGCTATAAAAAAAGATATTAAAATAGCCAATAAAGTGCCTTCTAATTTCTTGAAACTGTTTAGAGGATGCTTCAACCTACCAAAAGATTTACTAACAATAGAACTTACTGCATCACCAAAAGCCATAATTAAAATAGAAGCAATAGCTATATCTTTGCTAAAAAATAATACTGCAATAAAACAACCAAACATAAAAGTAATAGCGCCTTTACCTGGAAAATTCCTAATATCATGATCCCTATCAAGATGTTTTAAGAAAAATGCTAGATGTTGAATATGATAATTTTTAGCAATAAAAGATAGAATAATACCTAATATTACAATTAATAATAAAATAAACCAGTTTAAAATATCAAAATAGATTAAAGTTGAGGTAATAACACCATTAAAAACATGAAATAATTTCCTTTTAATCTCCTTTTTACTAATAGCCATAAGAAGATATGATAATTGTGATATTTAAAGCTTAAGAAATTAAAACATAAATCAGAATTCTTCAACATCATCAAAAAACCAGGCTTCGACATTAGAAACAGTACCCTCTTTAGGAGATTTTAATCTAGTATCTTTAGATTCTGAAAATTTCTTAAAACTATCCATATCTTTCCATCTTAAAAGAACAAATACTTCATTCTTATCATCACTATTTCTCATAATATAACCGCCTTGAGAACCATTATCTTTAACAACATCAAGATTATTAAGAAAAGCTTTCTTAAACTTAGAATAATCTTTAATTTTATGCTTAACTAATAAGTAAACCATATATTTACCTCACATACTTAATATAAAAATCTAATGGAAAATTAAATTGAATCAATAAAAGTATTTTCCATTTCTTCTTTTTTTAATGTAATCATATTCTCAGCCATCATATCAAGCTCTTCTATAGAGAAGTCATTTTTTAGTTTATTAAAAATCTCAGACTCTTCATGTTCAATATGTTGTTCTATCTCTTGTTTAAGAATCAGGAACTTAGCCATCCATAATTCGTCATCTATATTCATATTCCCTAATTCGGCAATAAGATGATCTACTAGAGCGTTTTCCTCATGTGCATGAATACTAAGAAAACGAGTATCATCATTAGCTTTCATAGGCTGGTAAACAGAGGCTTCCTCAGCTCTTGAGTGAATTTTTAATTCTTCTTTAAGCTGTATAAATGATTCACTCATTATTTCACTATCATCTGAATTATTGAGAATATTATCCATAATATCTTTTAATTTTTTATTATCATCTCTTAAAATTGTGAATAATGCTATTTGTTTAAAACCTCTATTTGATTTAGTGGATTTTTTCATACGTCTTGTATTAGGATTTCTTCTTGATTTTTTAGTTGCCATAAACTATAATTGCTTTAAGCGTTTAAAAAAGAAACGTATATACACTATTAATGGCATCCAAAATTATATAAATCCAATATAGAACTTTATATTATGCAATTAAAAGAGATTGATTACTTAAAAAAAGGATATTCTGAGAGAAAACCAATAATACAAAAAAGATTAGACTATTTCAAGAAAGTATTTGATGAAGATGAGAAAAGAATATTTGCAGAATTATGTTTTTGTCTATTAACACCACAATCTAAAGCAAAATTATGTGATGCAGCAATACAAAACCTAGTAAAGACAGGATTATTATATACAGGAACAGAAAATGAGGTAAAAGATTACTTAATAGGAGTCAGGTTTAACAATAATAAAGCAAGATATCTAATGCAGGCAAGAGAGATGTTCACAAAAAATGGGGAGATAAAAATAAAAGATAAAATAAAAGAATTCAATAATGATCATCTAAAATTAAGAAACTGGCTAGTAGAGAATGTAAATGGAATGGGACTAAAAGAGTCTGGGCATTTTATGAGAAACATAGGAATGTATGAAGTAGTAACAATATTAGATAGACATATACTAAAGAATTTACAGAAACATGGAGTAATAGAGGAAGTGCCAAACCCATTAACAAAAAAACATTACATGGACATAGAATCTAAGATGTTAGAGTTCTGCAAAGAGATAGAGATAAAACCTGAAGAGATAGATCTATTATTCTGGAGCGAAGAGACAGGAGAGGTCTTTAAATAATTAATCAAATGTAATATCAACAATATTATCTAAAGTTTTAGGTCTTGGCTTATATTTAGGATTTGGAATCTGAGTATTACTCTTCAATAAGTAACTTAAATGATCCCCTAAAATTGTACTGGCTACACCTAAAATATCAAATTTTGAAGGGATTATAGCTTCACAACCATTAACATCAGGAAAATAGACAATATAATTATCGTACAATTTCTCAACTGTATAAGCATAAATACATCTAACCACCTTTAGAATTCTTCCTTACAACCTTATCAATACATTCAACACTATGAATCTCGCAAGCACTTAGTACACCATCATTATCAGCGTCTACCCTGGAATCAACATTCTTAGTAATCTCATCACGTAACTGCTCTACCCTCTTATCAACCCTTAGATTTAACTCCTTGATTGCATATTGAATATTACCTACCTGTATGGCAGTATCATTTATAGCATCATTATATCCTTTACTGTAACCATTATTATCAGCAATCAGATATAGGGAAGCTGCTAAACTTACTGTTGCAAAAGTCTTCACAAGTCTTGAATCATACCATCTTATCTTTTCTTTATACATTTTTCACCTTTTTTTCACTAGATTCATCATGACAACAGAACTTATTTAAATAATTTTTTGTTTTTGTTAATAGAAATCAATTGTTAAATTTAGAAATTCTTGAAATTAACTCATTCTCGAATTAATTTTTCTTCAGATAATTTTAATAAATACCCAGGAATATTGTATTGTCTGAATTCATCTAATAGATTTTTACCATATAATAATCTAGAGAAAGCCTCAGCTTCGTACTTAGCACCATTTAATGCATTATGAGGTTTAGGTTCCTGAGGCAAACCAACATAATTAAGACAGGCAGTACCGGTTATTTTCTCTGGCATAATATTCCTATTTATCATGTGAGCAAAAACAAGAGTGTATAAATCAACACCCCTATAACCCATATCCCACTTAATATTAAATCTTAAACATGAATATTCCAAAAATTTAAGATCAAACATTGGATTAAGACCAAACATAACTTTACTTTTGCATGTGTCTGTCCATTCAATAAATTTTTTAACAGCCTCACCAACTGAAGGTTTAGACATGTCATTAATCTGCTCTAAAGTGAAACCATTAATATCCAAAGCGTTAGTGTGACCTTCACTACCATCACCATCATAAATTTCAGCTCCATCCCACATATAACATTCAATATAGAACTGATTGGAAGGATTAAGAAGATCAACTGCACCAATACTAAGAAGAGAGTGCTTATGAAAATAAATACCTGTGGTCTCTACATCAATAACAATCATACAAGTAATAAGATAAGCCATATATTTAAGATTTTATATAAAAAATTGAATTAATATTCTAAAGGATAATAATACTTAAAAAGAAGACACGAAATGAGAGTATTATGAATTATCGTATTCTAGAAACCAGACCTGATTTCCTTAAAGACAAACAATATGTTGTAGTAGCTGGAGCACAATTCGGAGATGAGGGAAAAGGAAAAATAGAGTTGTGGATATCACAATTTTATGGAATAAACCTAAGATCAAGCGGAGGTTCTGGAACAGGAGCAACAGCAGTAATTGATGGATATAGACATAGATCACAATTAATACCACCAACAATATTATTGCCAGCATCATCTGTAGCAACAGTTAGAGATGGGAAAAGGTATCATATATTAACAGGACAATTAATGTGCGACTTAGATGTTCTAGCAAGAGAATCAGATGATCTAAGAAGAAGAGGATTTCCATATAGTGAAAATGATGTATTATTAATAGACAGAGATTGTTCTATAGTAAATCCTTGGGATATAATGTTAGATAGAGCAAGAGAGAGTGAAAAAGGAAGAGATGGGATAGGGTCTACAGGAAGAGGAATGGGTCCTGGAATAGAGGCAATAAGCAGAAGAAGCGACTTAGTAACTATGGGAGGCATAGGATATGAAGATCTAGCAGAAAGATTAGAAAGAGCTTCAATAGAACCTACACTTATACTTAATGATAAAATTTCAAGATTAAATAACCCGAAAATGAGAACTATAGGATATAGTTTAAGCGGATTTGCACAAAAAATATATGAAGATACAAAAAAAGGAATAGATCTTAGATATAGTCTAAGAGGAAACAGTTTTGACTTTAATGCAATAGCAGAACATTATAAAAATAGTGTAAAAGATAGATTAGTTGGAAGAATAGACGATGTGAAAGAATTCATTATTGATACAAAATATAATGGAGATGGAATACTAATATCTGGAAACCAATCAGCATTATTAGATATAGTCCACGGATTAAAACCCTATACAACTTCAAGCAGAGCTACAGCAATGGGAATAGCAGCAAATGCAGGAATTCCAAGAATTGATTTAACAGTAAATGTAGTAAAAGCATTAATGACAAGAGTCGGACATGGACCATTCCCTACAAAGATAAAAGATGAAGAAAAAGCTAAAATATTAAGAGAAAGAGCTGGAGAATTTGGGACAGTAACTGGAAGACCAAGAGATGTAGGACATTTAGATCTATTATCATTAGCATATGCTATTGGTGTTAATGGTGGAAATGATAATGTTATAGCTTTAACTAAAACAGATGTTTTTGATGGTGTAGATATAGAAGTTGCAGGAACATACCTTAAAGGTGATGAAGTATTGCATAGATTCCCAAGAGATAATACAATATTAAGTGAATGTGTAGGGTATGATTATTAGAGATTTGGCTCTATGGAGAATACTCATGATATAGTATTTATGAAAGATTTACCTTCAGAAGTTTCAAGACTGAAAAGAGTTTTAGAAGAAAGATTAAAAACACCAGTTGCACTCATAGGAAATGGGGAAGATTTTAAGAGAATTATATTTTAATTATTTATTATACTTATCCCACAATTTAAAGTATGGTTTATTATTAGTATAAATATGACCACAAATCGATAATGTTGTAATAAGAAGTCCTAATATTAATAATACAATGCCAAAAAATTTAGAGAATAAATTAAAGACTATTATACCTAGAATAATAAATAATACGCCCCAAAATGATTTATGAATATGATAACCAAATATAATGAACCAATACTTTTCAGGAGTATTTAAGAATAATTCCTTAATTTTATTAGTCATTAATTATAAAATTATAAACTTGTTATTAAACCTTTTTACATAAGAAACATTAAAATACCAATTCTATAATATATTTTCTTATGCTAGTATTCAGTAAAAAAGAGTGTGAGGAAAAAGCAAGAAGTGCAGAGTGGATATTGACAAATTCTCTTGGAGGATATGCAAATACAACAATATCATGCAATAATGTAAAAAAACATCAAGGATTATTGATAACTGAGATAAATAATAAAAAATACTTATTCTTATCACAAATCAATGAAGAACTAATAATAGACAATAAACTAGTAAAACCTGAGATAGAGAGCTTCTTACTAAATATCTATCCGACAATTAATTTAAAACATGAAGGGATAGAGATAATAAAATCAATAGTAATGCCACATTTGCATAATACAGTAATAATCTCTTATAAGATATATTCAAACAAAGAATGTAAAATACGGATAAAACCATATGTAAACTCAAGAGAGAGTGATAAGATAAGCAATGAATTAAATGATTACAAACAAATAGCAAACAGGAATACTGTAGTAATAAAACCAATAAACATAAAATCAGCAATAATAATTGGAAGTGATAAAGCAGAATATAAAGAAGATAGTGCATTTGACGCAATAGAGTATAGTGAAGAGGATTATTACAATGTAAAAGAATTAGTCTATAATCCCGGATATTTTGAGTATAATATAAGAAAAGGATTAAATAAGATAAACATAATATGTACAGCAGACAGTGAAAAAAAAGCATATGAGACATTCAATAATCTGTATTCAACAAATGAGAGATATTATGAAAACTTCTTCATACATGAGGCAGACAGAATAAAATCAATAATAAGAGGGACATATGAATATAACAATATAAAAGCAGATTACTTATTACCATATTTAATACAATCATCTAATAGTTTCTTAAAAATAGATCATGGAAATCTGAAAATTGCATCAAATTATCCTGAAGGAAGAGAAAATGGGAGAGAAGCACTTATTGCTTTAAGTGGATTATGTTTAGTTACTTCAAGATTTGAAGATGCACAAAAAATACTGAAATACTATTCAGATAATATGGTAAATGGATTAGTACCGATAAATATAAAGAAAAATGGATTAATAGAAAATAATTCAGCAGATGCAAGTTTATGGTTCATATATTCAGTCTATAAATATTATCAATATACAAACAATCTAAATTTTATAAAAGAACAATTATGGGAAAAAATGAGAGATGTGATACATTACTATTATTATGGAACAGACCATGGGATAAAAGTAGACTTAGATGGATTATTGAATGTAAATAACATAGAACCAATGACATGGATGGATTCAAATTCAACAATAAGAAAGGGAAAAGCAGTAGAGGTAAATGCATTATGGTACAATGCACTAAGAATAATGGACTTTTTCAGCCTAAAAATAGGGGATACGACATTAAAGTATTATAGATTAGCAGAACAGGTAAAAGAATCATTCAATAAAAAATTCTGGAACAGACATGAAAAATGCTTATATGATGTAATCACAGATAAAAATAATGATATAAGCGTAAGACCTAATCAGATAATAGTATTAGGATTACCATTCAGGATATTAGAGAGGAACAGAGAGTATCATGTGTTAAAAAAAGTAACGGAAGAACTACTAACTCCTGTTGGATTAAGGACATTAAGCTACAAAGATCATAGATTCATAGGAAAAATTGAGAAAGAGAACAAAAAAACATATTATAATGGGGTAGTATGGGGATATTTATTGGGATTCTATGTAACAGCATATATGAGATTACATGAAAATACAATGAAAGCAATAGTAGAAATGGAAGAAAAAATCATGAAAATAGTCAAGAATAATCTAAAGAATAATGGAATAGGAACACTATCTGAAATGTATGAGGGAAAAAATCCGTATAATGCTATAGGGAATGTATCTAGTTGTTTAAGCATAGCAGAGATAACAAGAGCTTATGTAGAAGATGTGTTAAGGAAGAGTTAATATACTATTAATAATATAAAATATCATGGATCATATAAGAACACCAAGGATAGTTGATGATGTTATTGTAGAGGAAAGTTCTATTGATGTAAGTGTGATATATAACCCGACAAAAGTAAAAATATATTTCAGAGAAGAATCATACGTAGAAGATAAATATGAATTAACAATAAAACTCAATAATAATACTTATAGAACTAATTGTGTAGTTGGAAGAGATGATATTCAAGAAAGTTTGGCTAAAGTAAAACAAAACTTAGATTCAGGAAAATTTGATGTAGTAATAACTTCAGATTATCCTCCAACAGCAAAACTTGAAGAAAAAGTTAAAGATTAATTATATCTCTTATTCTCTTTAATATAATTCTTAATGAACCATTGAATGAATATATTGTCTGACTTTTTAGTCTGTGATCTTTCTAAAGCATTATAGTAACTATTCCTATTCTCATATGGAATGTCTAACATAGGGAATTTATTACAATTTAATACATAATTCATCATTAATCTTGAAATCCTTCCATTACCATCACCAAATGGATGAATAGTAACAAACTTCAAATGAACTAAAGATGCTAATTCAACTGGATGAATCTTTTTTTTATTATTAGAATACCATTTAAAGAACTCAGTTATTAATAGATAAACTTCAACTGGAGATGGAGGCATGAATTTGCTTCCTGAAATAACAACCTGATGTTTCCTTAGCATTCCAGCAATATCTTTCTTAGTATCTTCAAATAATACCTTGTGCCAATATAAGATTAATGTTAAAGATAATTCTTTTTTGCATTTAATCATATCATAGAAAACTTTCTTATGAGCTTCAGCTTCTTTAATATCATTAATAGGTTTATTACTTGGAGTAATGCCTCTCTCTAATAAATTTGCAGTATCTTTCAAGGAAAGTGTAGAACCTTCAATTCTTTGAGTGTCATAAGTAAACTTTACCATAAAAGACTCAGTATTTCTCTCTTTGATAGAAACAGGCATATCTTTCAGTTGTTTAGAGTAATTAGACTTTATTTTTTCTATTATAGAATGCCATTTTTCTTTGTAAACCTGATCAATGAACTCTTTTTTTAGGTCTTCAATGTTATCTGGAATATTCTTACCTAGATATACCTCTTTTTTATTGACTTTATTGTTTTCTCTATAAGAATGTTCTAAATAGTAGTATCTTTCTCCATTAATAGCCTTAGTTTTTAATATAACCATGAATTTATTTACCTCTACAAGTTTATATATTTTGTTATTTTACTTAAAATGTAGAGGTAAGAATTAATTCTCAATATGCTGAACTTCAGCCTTAATCATCCTATTCAAAGAGACTAATTTATCCATAAATTCATTTGAAGTAAGACCTGCAGCCTTAGCTGATTTGATAAAGTCAGATTCAACAGCTAAGTAACAGTTAGGATTAACCTCAAGAACACAAGGACTATCGTCGTATCTAATATCAACAGAACAATAACCAGTTCCAGGGAATTTAGATACTATCTTATTAACAATTTCCTTAATTTTTGATGAAACTTCAGGTTCTATTTCCTGGACCCTTGAATAAGTATTCTTGAAAGCATTAGTATTCTTGCTCCATTTAGCTTTGTAAGACAATATCTTAGGTTTATCTTCAAAATGTTCAGTGAAATCAATCTCTAAAATAGGGAAAATTTCAGCATAACCATGACTAAAAATAACAGGAACACAGAATTCTCTGCCATTAATATATTCTTCAGCGAACATATTACCATATTTAGGAAGAGTTTCCTCTAATTTCTTATATAATTCAGCTTCATTATTCACAACTGAGTCTTCATCAACACCAACAGATGAATCAGTCTCAACTGGTTTAAGAATTAAAGGAAATGCTAGATTAGAGTTAAGTTTTGTGTCAACTTTAGTAAAAATTTGATAATCAGCAGTTCTAGCATTACATTTCTTGAAAAATTCCTTAGCAACAGTCTTGTCAGTCAACAATTTCATAACATCTGAATTACAACCACTAAAAGGAATACCAGTTGACTCTATCTGTTTCAATATCCTATCATTGATCTCAACACCATCGAAGGTATCAATACCATTAAAGATGAATTCAGGATTGATTTTTTTGATATCATCAACGAAGTTTTCAGAAAATTCAACTAAATCAACATTATGACCAGATGATCTTAGTCTATCTATCAAATACTTATCAGCAGTGTAGATTCCTTTCTCTGTTACTGAAATTCCATCGATGTCCTTTTCAATTTCTTCAGGACAATGCAAATATACTATGTTCATTTTTGTGTTTTTGTTTATCTATTTTTAATTATATATAATGGTACATGAAGTTATTTAAATATCTTTTTATTTTCAAAGAAAAAATTTTACAAACCCGACGGAAAAAAATTAGAAAATATTAAATAAAAGGAAAATCCGTAGAATAACAATGAAAAATTTTTTAGTAATCGAAGTTTTTATAATAATTCTATATTTTTTAATATTATTTTTGATAAGAAAAGACAGATACAGAGTAAAAATATTAAGTTTAGCAACAATTTTTGCAATAATATTTGAAAATTTCAACATATATCTATCAAAAAATGAAGTTGGAGGATACTTTTACAATACAAATTTCATGTTTTATGCATTTGATACACCATTATTTGTGATATTATCATGGGGAATGATTATATTAAGTGCAATGCTGATAACTGACAAGCTAAATATAAAAAATAAATATAAACCATTCATCGACGCTATTTTAGTTTTATCAATAGATTTAAGTGTTGATGTGATAGCAATAAGAGAAAAACTATGGTATTGGAACCAATATTCATTAACAGAAGGATTTTTTGGAGTTCCAGCAAACAATTTCATCGGATGGCTACTAGTAGCTTTTGTATTTTGCTATGTTTTCAGATATTTACAAGAAAAAAATAGTAAAAATGAACTAATCTATTATACAATACCAGTAATTTCTTATCTAATATTCTTATTTTTGTTCTATTTAGTAGATTTTATAGAAAAAATATTCAGATTAACTAAGTTTACAGAATTATATCTATTATTAGGATTAATAGTTCTGTTCATAATAGTAGGAACTCTAGGATCAGAGAAAAGAAAAACAAAAAATAGAAATGATTATTTGATACATCTGATAAGAATACCATTCCATATCTATGCATTCTATGGATTAATGACAATGAAAATAGAAAATGAGTGGATATTATGGATAACTGCTTTATTAGTATTAGGGGCTGATATAACCTTAACAGTAAATAAAAAGAGTTATAAGCAAATAACAAGATAGACAACTAAAGAGGAAAAAATGAAAAACTGTCTTATAATACATGGATGTGCTGATGATAAGAATGATAAAACCTACTCTAAGCATTGGATACAATGGACAAAAAAACAACTTATATCAAATGAAATTAAAACTGAGACACCATTAATGCCTAAATGCTGGAAACCAGTATATGAAAACTTCAGAGATGAATTTGAGAGATATGAAGTAAACGAGAATACAATATTAATAGGACATAGCTGTGGTTGCTCATTTTTAGTCAGATGGTTAAGTGAGAATAAGATTAAAATAAAAAAATTAATATTAGTAGCACCATGGAAAATAGCTACTGAAGATGATAATCTAAGAAATGAATTTTATGAATATAAGATTGATAATACAATAAAATCCAGAGTTAAAGAGATAATCATGTTTACTGCAGATAATGAAGATGATGAGGGTAAAGAAAGCTTGAAAATGTTCCATAAAGCATTAGAGGGAAAGATTATAGAATTAAAAGGCAAGGGACATTATACACTTGAAGATATGAAAACAGAAGAATTTCCAGAGTTAATAAAAGAGGCATTAAGATGAAAAAAAGAGTATATATCGGAGCAGATCATAGAGGATTTAAGTTGAAGAATCAATTATTAGAACATTTAGAAAAAAAATATGATGTAATAGACTTAGGGAATACAATATATGATAAAAATGACGATTACCCAATATATGCAACAAGAGTAGGATTAGCTGTAAGTGAAGGAAAAAGTTTTGGAATATTAATATGCGGATCAGGACAGGGAATATCAATAGCTGCAAATAAAGTAAAAGGAATAAGAGCAGCATTATGTGAGAATGTTAAAGATGCGAAACTTTCTAGAAGTGATGATGATGCAAATATAATATGCTTACAGGGAACAACAAAACTAGAAACAGCAAAGAAAATGATAAAAACATTCATAGAAACTAAACTAAAGACAAAAAATAAGTACAAAAGAAGAATAAACCAGATAAAGAGACTGGAGAAATGAGTGTATTATAAAAAAGACAGTTGTTATAAAAATAAAACACGAGAAAAATGAAAACACAGATAATACCCACAATAATATCAAAAAATCAGAAAGAATTTGATGAAATAATAAAAAAATATTCAAAATACTTCAAACACTACCAAGTAGATATAATGGATGGGAAATTTGTAAAAAATACATCAAATAATTATAAATTAAAATTAGATAAAAAATATACATATGAAGCACATTTAATGGTAAATAATCCAGAAGAATGGACAAAAAAACACTATAAAGACTATAAAATAATAATCGCAAATTATGAGAAAGTGAAAAATCCTGAAAAACTAATAAAATTTGTAAAATCAAAACATAAGAAAATAGGATTTGCACTAAACCCAGAAACATCAATAATGCATATAATGCCCTATTTGAAACAATTAGATAGAGTATTGATATTAACAGTACATCCAGGGCAATACGGAGCAGAATTTTTAGAAGAAACATTAGAAAAGATAAAAATGTTAAGAATGGATTATAAAAAAGATATAGAAGTAGACGGACATATAAATCCAGAAACACTAAAGTTATGTAAAAAAGCAGGAGCAAACTTATTTGCAATAGGAAGTTATCTGAAAGATTCTAAAGATATAAAAGAAAATCTAAGAAAAATAAAAATCTGCATTAAGTGATACATAAATTAGAATTGTAAATATGTTAATTCTATTTTTTCTTATAAATAACATCATGATGATCAAAATCTACAAACTTAATCATGTTGATTGCTTTTTCAAATTTAAAAACGAGAACAAAATGTCCAATATGAACTCTTTTATAATCACTTAAATCATACCTTAGGTTTTTGTAATGCTCTACTTCTGCTGAATTAATTATTTCCTCAATCTTATTCATAACCTGCTCATAATAGTTTTTATCTTTTTTGAATAATCTGTTAAGAATTCTTTGTAAGTCAGGCATTATTTCGTAATCATACATTTTAGCCTTCTATGATTTTTCTTAATTCTGATATACTCTTGAAACTAATTCCCTTTTCTTTTTCTATTTTTTGAAGTTTTTCTAAATATTCAGGTCTTAATTCAGGCTCTAGAATGTTTCCACCATAATCTATAACTATTTTAGCTATTGCTTCACTTTTTGTCTTTAAATTATATCTAGCTTTCACTATGTTTAATATTTGATTTGCTTGTTCGGGAATTTCTATCATTGCTTGTACCATTTTTGTTTACCTCAATCTTACATATACATAACATATATACTAAGTATATAAACTTTGTGTTTGTGAAAAAATCAAATATCCTAAGAGATTAAAAATTTTCTAGAATCTAAAAACTTAAATACAAATTAAACATTGAAATAATGATTAATTCTTCTTATTTTTATAATAAATAAAAGAGATTATTGATAAAACAAAATAGATTATAATTAAAATTACCACAATAGTTAACAAGTAACTAAGATCAGTAAGACTATTGCTTAAACATTCAGAGTAAGAAGGTTGTAAATCACCAAACATAATTTAACATATAACTTTAAATATAAAAACCTATCTAATAATAGTAAAAGATGGTGAATACACAAGCATTAAAGGATATAGCAACAATTCTAAGAAGAGATGTTCTTAAAATGACTACAACTGCTACATCTGGACATCCAACAACATGCTTATCATCTGCTGAAATATTAAGTGTATTATTCTTTAGCGAAATGTCATATGACACAAAAAATGCATTAAACCCAGATAATGATGAGTTAATATTATCAAAAGGCCATGCAGCACCAATATTATATTCAGTATTAGCAAGATCAGGATGCATAGACTATAATTTAAACACATTAAGAAGTTATGGATCACCATTAGAGGGACATCCGTTACCTACACAACTAAAATGGATCAAGGTAGCAACAGGATCACTAGGACAGGGATTAGGAGTTGGAGTAGGAATAGCAATAGCATCAAAAATGCAGAAAAGAAAATGCAGAACATATGTATTACTAGGAGATTCAGAATGTGCAGAAGGATCAGTATACGAGGCTCTAGAAATTGCTTCACATTACAAACTAAACAACTTATGTGCAATAATAGATGTAAACAGGCTAGGACAACGTGGAGAGACATTACTAGGACATGATACACAAGCTTATAAAAAAAGATTCGAAGGATTTGGATGGAATGCAGTAGTAATAGATGGACATAATATTGAACAAATACAAAAATCATTAGGAAATGCAAGAAAAGACAGAAGACCAACAGTCATTATTGCTAAAACACTAAAAGGAAAGGGAGTATCATTCCTAGAAGATAAAGAGGGATGGCATGGGAAAGCACTAACAGAACATGAATTAGAAAAAGCACTAAAAGAATTAAAAAATCCAGAAATGCCAAATTTTAAAATAAAAACACCAAAAAAAATCAGATATAAAATAAAAATGAATGATAATTATACAAATCCAGAATATAAACTAAATGATAATATAGCAACAAGAGAGGCATATGGGAAAGCACTAGTAAAACTAGCTAAAAATAATTCATTAATAGTTGCAACAGATGCAGAGGTAGGAAACTCAACACATGCTGAAGATCTAAAGAAAGCATATCCAAACAGGTTTGTAGAAGCATACATAGCAGAACAGAACATGATAAGCATGGCATTAGGAATGAGCGTTAAAGGATATAATGTGTTTGCGTCAAGTTTTGCATGTTTTTTATCAAGAGCACATGATCAGATAAGAATGGCATCAATATCAAATGCAAATTTAACAATAGTAGGAAGTCATGCAGGATCATCAATAGGAGAGGATGGACCATCACAAATGGGATTAGAAGATATAGCAATATTCAGAGCATTACCAAGAAGTATAGTATTATATCCAAGCGATGCAGTATCAACAGAAAAACTAACATTACTAGCATCAAATATATCAGGAATCAAATATATAAGAACAACAAGACCAAAAACACCTGTACTCTATAATAATAGAGAGGTATTTGAGTTAGGAGAGTTTAAAATATTAAAACAATCAAAAAATGATAAAGCAGTAATAGTCGGAGCAGGAATAACAGTACATGAAGCAATAAAAGCAGCTGAGAGATTAAGCCAGGATGATGTAGAAACTGTAATAGTAGATTGTTATTGTATAAAACCATTCAATACAAAAAGATTTATAGAATTAGTGAAGAAATCAGGAAACAAAGTAGTAATAGTAGAAGATCATTATAAAGAAGGTGGAATTGGAGAGATGATAATGGCTGCAAGTGCAGGAAATAATATAGAATTTGAACATTTATGTGTAAGAGAGATGCCACATTCAGGAACAAAAGAAAAATTAATGGAAATAGAAGGAATAAATGATAAGTCAATAATAAGAGCAGTAAAAAGAATATTAAAATTAAACTATTCAATGATAACTAACTAATGAGGCGAAGCCGAAGGAGAGCTCCAGAGGTCACCGAAGAATTTTTATAGAACAATAATGTATTTTATACCATGAAGTCAAAAAGAGGTTATTTGACATTACTATTATCTATCATTTTAGTTATCTTTATTAGTGGTTGTGCTCAACAGCAGCCTGGTCTTGCTGAGAGATCTGAAGATTCTTTAACAGATGATGTAGAAGTATATGACAAAGATGAAGAATTATCTGTAGAAGAACTCCACTGGAAGAGAGTATTTGCTAAAGCATTTGAAATAGTTGATTGTGCTGAACCTCGTGATCCAAGTAGTTTGCCGGATGGTTATTATAAGGGCTCAATGATAGATACGCACATTCATTTACAGAACTTACCAGGGGGTGTGCCAGGATTTCCTGATGATTATTATACAGGGGATAATTTAGGAATAAAACGCAGCATGGAAGAGTGGGTTTGTATGATCAATGTTGAAGGGACTAAACAAGTGTGGGGTTTCTTTCCTGTGGCTGAGCCCATAGTGCAGGAATCTGTGGACGTAGTTAAGATGACTTTAGAAAAATATTCTGATCTTTTTGTTCCATTTATAAATCCACCAGGCAATGTTGAAGCTACAGTATCTGCAGAAGAACTGGAAATGATGTTAAATTTGGAACTTGGATTATTCAAAGGTTATGGTGAAATAGGTTTATATGGAAATCCTAATTCTCCACCACTTTCACCAAATTCTACAATATTGATGGAAATTTATCCAGTGATTAAGATGCATAAATTAATTGTATATTTTCACCTTGGTCAGGGGCAAAAAGAAGCTTATGAAAATGTTGCCAGAGCAAATCCTAATATTACTTTTGTTTTCCATGGGGGCAATTTGTTTAATATCAGTGAGACTCAAGCAGGTATATCTCATGATGAAAAAGTTTTAGTTCTTATAGAAGAATTACTTTACAATAATCCAAATATTTATTATACAGTGAATGAACTTTATGGGGGAGATTGGTTATTAGAACTTGGCAGAAGCAAAGAGAAATTTTTAGAAAATTTTGCAGATTATGAAGCTTTACTTGAGATCGATCTTCCCATGTGGAAAGGGTTTATTGAAAGACATCCAGATCAAGTGCTATGGGGTACAGATAGAGGCGGTCCAACTATTTGGGATAAAGATCCTGAGGTTGCATTGGCTTTGAATAATTATACCCGTGTATTTATTGACAGACTCGATCCTATCGTGCAAGAGAAGTTTGCCTATAAAAATGCAGAAAGACTACTTTCAGAATAACCCGATTGTGACCTCTGGAATTACAGATAATAAATGTTATACACTCCATCTAATGGATTTAATTTCTAAAGAAAAATTTATTAAAAAATAAAACAAAAAGTTTTACAGCAGTAAAATTGTGTGTAATTCCTGTTAAATCCTTTTACCTACGAAGTGGAGTAAAATTTCGACCGAAAATTCGAGAATGAGTCCGTCTTAAAGTCCGAAGGGCAATCCATTAAAATCATTAAGGGCAATTTCTGTTTATCTAAGCCAAAGGCTCTTCAAAATAAAACAGTAGGGGGTAGCCGTTTTATTATTTATTTGGATCATTAACTTTTCCTAAGAATAGTATATTTCCAGTTTCTTTTTGCTGAATTATAAATATGAATGGATGGTCTGCTCTAAATATAGGTATTTTTGGCGCGTGTCCTACAGATGTTATCCCTACCATTATAACAGCAGTTGCAGCAGCGGCTTCAGTGCCTTCTTCATTTACTTCAACAAATGCTTGATGTATCACTTGATCTATTTTCAGATCTTCATCGGGTTTATCTTCCATGCCTGTAAAGTCAGCATTGTCAGAAAATGCAGTAGGCATTCCCATATTTACAAGGTCTTGCGCCATGAAATATTTTGTTTCAAATTTGAATTTAGGTATGTAAATGTCGACTCTTCTTTCTCTCAGCATATCCTTCCATTCAGCTAATTTTTCAGTTGTTAATGATTTCTCTAGAGAATTCATATTATCTGGGAGCAAGAAAAGCATAGATAATTCATCTCCCTCATAATCTAGTTCTAAAATTTGCAAATCATCTGTTTCAGCATAATTAAATGTATTTTCCTTTATGCTCATCAAAGGAACTTTAACAGTTTTACCAAAACCGACTTTAAAATCTTCATCTTTTGTTTGCTCTTCATCGAATTGTGTAATCCATGTTCCCTTAAAGTAGATGGCATTTGTAAGAACTAATCTTGTTATCTTTTTGATGGCACCATGAGGTATTAAATCTTTGATTTTATCATTTGTTTTTTCTTCAACCCAATCATTTATAACTAATCTTGATGATTCTGGGTCTTTGTAAAAATCAAGATTTGTGGCTGAGCCGCCATAATATTTTTCTACTAAATCAAAATAATCTTTTCTAAATTCAAAATCTTTCTGAGCCCATAAAGCATTAGCTACATGGAGTGAATATTCTTTGTCTTTTTTATTGATTTCATCATTAGTTTCTTCAAAGGATGTTCTTCTTAATTCATCATCCTCTGGAAGATAGAATAATGACTGAATTTCTTCTGCGGTTTGACCTTTTGCACCTTCATAAGTCATTGCTAAAGCAGAAGAGATACTATATGGGGAAAAGAAAACATTTTCTTCACTATCTTTGATTTTATTATAATAATTTAATCGTTAATTCCACCAGTCTATAAGCGAACCGCAGTGAGCTGACTGGTGGTAGTAAAAGTTATAAAAAAATAGTTAGGTTTTTGTTCTTAAAAAAATAAAATAGTAGCGTTAGCATTGATGCTATGCTACTAGAAAGACAACGCAATAGTGTAAACTATATTCTTTCTAATAAACCTTTGCATCAGGAAACAAAAAATGAAAAATGAGATACCTAGACATAGTTCCTGTGTTGGAGAAGCTTGGATGCACGGAATGTTCAAAATAAAATACTGCCACAAAATATTTGACGACAAACAAATAAGAAATTATTGTGAAAAATTATTCCAACAAGCATGCGGAAAATACGATATAGAAATAAGCGAACTAGGATTCGACAACAACCATGTTCACATGCTTGTTGACATCGGATTGTACAGTAGACCTCAAGTTGCAAAAATGCTAAAAGGATATACAGCAAAAAAATTATTACAAAAATTCCCAAAAATAAAAAAACAATACTTTTGGAATAGCGGTTTGTGGAATACAAGCTATTACTTAGAAAGTCCGAAAGACATGAAAAGAATAATCAGTTACATAAGAAACCAAAAATACGGGAAAAGAGAAGACAAAAAACAAATGAGTTTACTTAACTACGCGAGCTGACCGAGCCAACAGGCGAGCAAGCCATCCGGTGTAGCACCGGTGGTGTCAGCGAGCATTTGACAGCAAATTCGTTATTTGCATCTACAATATTGGACATTCCTTCTGTTTTTGCTTGTGTGATTGGTTCATCTGGAATTATGATGGGCTCATCTGGTGATGGAGTTTCATATTCCGTATTACATCCAGATAGAATTATACTTAATGAAACTATAATGATTAAAATTGATGGAATTGAAATATGTTTTTTGTCCATATAATAAGATATAAGTTTTACTATTTAAATATATTCTTGACTTCAAATTGAGTTGAAGTTTGTTATCATTAGTAAGGCGACTCCTTTAATTTTTTAGAAATTGCCCTTTAACTAAATTATGCCTCATTCTCGATTGGATTTAACGACTGTTATGTTCTCGGCTCGAGCGGAGGAGTAATTTTTAGTGGCGCCGTTCATCAAGCGAGCATCGTGAGCAATCTAATATAACTTCAGAGGAGACAATTCTATTCAATATATTAGTAGTTATTAAAAATTATTTTATATCTATCTCTTTTAAGCATTTAGACAATTTATCTAAATTTAATTTTAGAATGTTATCATCATGTAATTTTTTGGTTACACCTACATCATGACTTTTTTGAGTATTTCTCATACGCACAATTTGTGATAATGAACCTTCAAATTCCTTCCAATCATAAAAATACTCGTTTTTTGTAAATAACGGTTTAAAATAATCAACATATGTTTTATGCTCAATAATAGATCTACAATTACCAAGAGTTAATTGTTTATATACTTTATTTTTGTCTTTTAAACCATGATTCTCATGATGTTTTAATGCAATGGAATACATTTCTTTATCCATGCTTTTTAAATCTTCAAACCAATTATCACCAATATTTTTCAATAAAACTGTATTAATTAACTCCTTTAAATTGCTCTCTAATTCTGAAAATGAATTTTCATCAATAATTTCAATATCTCCACCAAATAATTGATCATTGATTTCATTTTTAATAAAAATAATAAATTCGATCAATAAATCATGTTTAGGACCTTCACCAGAAGTTCTTCCTCTCAATTTCTTTAATTCTTCTTTACTAGAATAATCAGACTCAAATAATTTTTTTAAAGGTAATATGTATTTTTTATACTCCTCTTTTGTTGGTGATTTTCCTTTTAGAGTAATTCTTTGTAAAATTTTTTCAAAAAGATAAATAAATACACTCATGCCCCCATCGGTTAAAATAAACCCTTTATCTTCTAATTTCCAATTTTCTTCGAATTCCAATTTTATTAAATCAAAATAGTCAATTAACGCATTTGATAAGGCAGTTTCAGTTTTATCAGAGTCCTTATGATACAAGGGATTAGCAGTTTTGCTTATAGTGTTAGTTTCTGCCAATTTTGATCTTTTAATGCTGATACATATTCCTGAAATTTTAAGAAGAGCAGTCTTCACACCTAATGAAGGATAGTATATCATATGATATAAAGGTCCACTATTATTAAGTTTTTTTACAGTTCTAGAAATTATTCCATCTGTTTGGGTATCTAACATATCACCATTTAGATCCCAAACTAAATCACTAGGAACTGGTTTTTGATTCTTATTTATGTCTAAAAAGAATTTACATTGTTCCTCATTTGAAAGATTTTCAAACGCAGTTACAGGCATATTGAAATATTTTTCCTTATTAGTTTTCATAAATGCATAAAGTCTATGTTGACCATCAATTATCCAACAACTCTTATAATCATTTGGAAATTCTAAAATTCCATAGCTCATATTAAGTGCGGGAAATTCAATTGGATTATATTTTGAATTTTTTGGATGAAATTTAACTTTATTAATAGAAATAATTATATTGTTAGGAAGTATATTATCATCATTAATATATTGTGCAATGGATTCAATCCTCTTTTTATTTATCATTCGTTGATAATTTCTTTCTCTCCTAGAGGTTCTTCTTGCAACATATGCAACTTCTAATAGTACTTTTGGATCAATGACAAAATTATACATTTTAGATTGCCCAAAAGTAACCAAAAAAGCAGGCACCAAAATTGGTACATCTTGTTCTGGTTTAATCCATAATTCGCCAAGCATGTCATATTTTGCATATTTTCCAATACATTGATACAATTCTTCATAATAATTTATAAAATCTTCATTGCATAAATGAACATGAGGCTCTTGATTAGCAAAATCAAAATCTACTTTTCTTATATTATAATTTTTTGTACATATTATGTATTTGAATTTTTCATACTTTGAATAAATTGGATGAGATTTAAATCCTTTCTCGAGTATATGAATATCACCTCGTAAGGTTTTAATATAATTTCTTATACTATCTTCTCCTTGGACCTTCTTTTTGTCCTTATGTTTGCATTCAATAATTAAGAGTGTATTTTCATGTCCACCACATACATCTACTTGAATTCCATTAATTTTAAATGAATCTTTGGCACCATCAACATCTTCAAATTCTAATTTAGTCAAAAAATTCATAATTGATTTTTCAAAATCTATTGCTCTCCTTTTTTTTGATGTATTTTGTTCTACTTGATCCATTAAATAATAAATACTTACTACAATATTTAAACTTTCTGTAATTAATATTTAATCGTATTGAATAGAATTGTCTCTCTCGTATTAATTTCGCCACTAAAAATTATTGAGCATAACTGTATATCTACGATGTTGTGTACTATTTTGCATCATTAACCCTTATAAATATCTTTTATCATTTTACATAACCTTATTTTTTGTAACTACTTGCTCCTAGTTTTTCCATAAGAAATGCAAGATTTGTGGAATGCCAAAATAATCAATAAACTTTAAATACAATAAGGTTCTAAGTAATAATATAAATAGAGGTGAAATAATGAAGATATTCTTAGATTCAGCAAATTTAAATGATTTAAAAAAAGCATATGCGACAAATTTAATTGATGGAGTTACAACAAACCCAACTTTAGCTTCAATAGAGGGATATCCATCATTTGAAAAATTAACACATGATATCCTAAGTATTTTTACAAAACCAATGGATGTAGTAAACTTTGAAGTAGCAAGCTTAGATGCAAAAACAATGATAGAAGAGGGAATTAAACTAGCTAGCTTATCAAAACATGTGGTAGTAAAAGTTCCAGTAACACAGGATGGATTAATAGCCTGTAAAGAATTAACAAAAAGAGGAATAAGAGTAAATGTAACATTATGTTTCTCACCAACACAGGCATTAATGGCAGCAAAAGCAGGAGCATACTTCATAAGCCCATTCGTAGGAAGATTAGATGACCAGAACGAAGATGGAATGAGACTAATAGAACAAATAAAAAAAATATATACAAACTATGGAATGAAAACACAAATACTAGTAGCAAGTATAAGAGGACCACATCATGTAATGGAGGCAGCACTACTAGGAGCAGACGCATGCACAATACCATATTCAGTATTTGAGAAACTATTCAGACATGAACTAACAGATGTTGGAATAAATAAATTCTTAGATGACTGGAAAAAAACAAAATTCAAAATAAAATGAATGAACTAATTTTTAGATATGAAAACACTTGTGGTGTAACAAAGTTTGACATGGCAAGAGACTCTGAAGTAGTCAGTAAAACCATAGATTATATGATAGGAGCATCTAAAGATGATGATTATGATTCAAGTTTCAGTTCAATAAATCTACCATTTGACAGAAAAAATATAATAAAGATAAGAAAACTAGCAAGAAAGTATACAAAAGCAAGCTATATAATCGTCATAGGAATAGGAGGTTCTAATCTAGGTACATTATCAGTACAGGAAGCATTACTAGGAAAGTTATATAATCAAACATCTGAAGATAAAGTAAAAATATTATATTTAGAGACCGTAGATCCAGATTATTTAACTGATATAAAAACAATAATAGAGAGAGAAGTCAAAAATAAGAAAAAAGTAGTAATTAACTGCATATCAAAATCAGGAACAACAACAGAGACAATAGCAAATTTTAGTGTATTAATAGATTATTTAAAAGAAAATTTAAAAAATTATAAAGATTCAATAGTAATAACAACAGATAAGAATTCTAAATTATGGGAACTAGGAGAGAGAGAGGGATATGAATTATTAGAGATACCAGCAAAAGTTGGAGGAAGATATTCTGTATTCAGTTCTGTTGGATTGTTTCCATTAGCAGTAATAGGAATAGACATAGACCAATTATTAGATGGAGCAAGAAAAATGATAGAAACTTGCTTGAGTAAAGATATATTCACAAATCCCGCAGCATTATCAGCATTAATAATATATAATAATTATAAAAAACAAAAAACAATACATAACACATTCTTATTTGCTAATGACCTAGAGTCAATAGGAAGATGGTACAGACAATTAACAGCTGAAAGCCTAGGAAAAGAAAAAGATCTGCAAGGAAAAAGCATAAGTAATGGGATAACACCAATAACATCAATAGGGACAACAGACTTACACTCAATGGTGCAATTATATCTAGGTGGATTGAATGATAAATTAACAACATTTGTAATAGTAAATGAATTCAAGAACCATGTTGAAATAAAAGAGAATGAAGTAGATGTTTTACCTAAATTATATAATAAAGAAATGGCATTTATAATGAATGCAATAATACAAGGGGTAGAGAAGACTTATTTAAATAGACAATTACCATATATGGAGATAATATTACCAAAAAAAATAGAGTATTGCATAGGACAATTATTGCAGATGAAAATGATGGAGATTATGTTCTTAGGGCATTTGATGAATGTAAATCCATTTGACCAGCCAAATGTGGAAGAATATAAAACAGAGACAAAAAAATACTTATAATGGAAAATTTTAACTTAGTAATATTCGGGGCGACAGGAGATCTGACAAAGAGAAGATTAATACCTGCATTATATAACTTATTAAAAGAAAAACATTTACAAAATTATTTAATAGTATGTATAGGAAGAAAAGAATGGAATAATGAAAAATTTATAAAATATCTATATGAATTCATTAATACAAACTTAAAAGACTTTGACCAGAAAACATGGAATGAACTAAAAAATAAAATATACTATTACAAGACAGATTTCAATGATGAAAAAGGAATGAGTGGATTAAAAAAATATCTAGAAGAATTAGAAAATAAACATAAAATAAAACATAATAGATTATATTACATGGCAACAATGCCAGAAAATTATGAACATATAATAAATTCAATAAAGAAAAACAGACTAGGAGAAGAAAAAGACGGATATAAAAGATTAATAATAGAAAAACCATTCGGATATGATATAAAAACTGCTACTAAATTAAATGAGTTAATAACAAGATCATTCAGAGAGGAACAGATATACAGAATAGACCATTACCTAGGAAAAGAGACTGTCTCTAATATACTATTATTCAGATTTACAAATACAATATTTGATCCAATATGGAACAACAAATATATAGATTATGCACAGATAATAGTCTCTGAAAGTTTAGGAGTAGAGAATCGTGGAAATTATTATGATAATTCAGGAATAATAAGAGATATGATACAGAATCATCTAATGCAGATATTAACATTAATGACAATAGATTGTCCTGGAAAATTAGAAGCAGAATCAATAAGAAGAGAGAAACTAGAGATAATAAAAGCAATAGATAAGAAAGAATTAGAAAAAAATATAGTATTAGGACAGTATGAAAATTATAAGAAAGAACTAAATGTAGATAAAAATTCAATAACACCAACATTTGCAGCTTTAAAATTAAATATCAATAATAAAAGATGGAAAGGAGTTCCGTTTTATCTAAGAACAGGAAAAAAATTAGAGAGAAAAGAGGCTTATGTCTATATAAAATTTAAAGATATAAGATGCTTTACAGATAAGAGATTGCCATTAAAATCAAATGAGATAGTAATACACATACAACCTGAGAGTGATATAAATATCAGATTCAATACAAAAAAACCAGGACTAAAACTAGATACACAAAAAGTAGATCTAAAATTCAGTTATAAAAATATATTCGGATATAATACAATAGAGGCATATGAAAAATTATTTAGTGAAGCATCAGAAGGAGATCTAAGCAATTTTACAAGCTGGGAAGAGACAAAAGAATCATGGAAAGTAGTTGATAAATTGTTAAATATGAAAAAATTATATGAATATAAACAAAATAGTAATGGACCAAAAGAAGCAGATGAACTAATAAGAAAAGATGGAAGAGAATGGTTCAAGAATGGAGTTTAGTCTTTTAATTTATGACCACCAAACTTATTTCTTAAAACAGCAATAATCTTACTTCTGAAATTTTCTTTTTTCCTAGAATTAACTCTTTCAATAATAGCTCTCTCTAAAATAGGCATATAAGAAAGTTTAGTTAGATTACTCATTTCAAATTCTGTCTCACCTTCAGGGACAATACCTTTGATAGATTTAAGAGCTGAGTCTTCTGATAAAGCATTATTTAACCATGACATTAATCTAGATTCAATAATACTACCATTAGAATAAACTTTAGAGATATCCTTAAGATTCAAATTAAAATATTTCTGATTTTTATAAAGAGTTTCAAAACCTTCAGCAATAGAAGCCATCATACCATATTCAATACCATTATGAATCATCTTAACAAAATGACCAGAACCAGTATTACCTACATAAGAAAATCCATCTTTAGCTGATAAAGATCTGAAAATAGGCTTAAGTGATTCATATATTTTCTTTTCTCCGCCAACCATCAAGCAAGCACCATTTCTTGCACCTTCAATACCACCAGAAACACCAACATCAACAAAATGAACACCTAACTTCTTTAATTTATTAAATCTATTAATAGAATCTTTAAAATAAGAATTACCACCATCAATGATAATATCACCTTTATTCAAGAAAGGAATCAAATCATGAATAATCTTATCAACAGCAGAAGAAGTAACCATAATCCAGATAACTTTCTTTTTAGGCAATTTACTAATTAGTTCATAGATATTATAAGATGGTACAGCACCAAATTTTTGAATTTTTAAAGTAGGATCAGGACTTCTGTTATATACAACAACTTTATGATTATGATCTAAAAGATTAATAACCATATTATAACCCATACGACCAAGACCAATAAAACCAATATTCAATTATTTCACCTCAATAAATATTATAAAATTTTAATTATATAAATGTTTGCAGATTAGAATCTATAGAAACCTATAAAAACACTTACTAAATTAATAAAATATGGGATTTTGGAATAGTTTATTTGGAAAAAAAGAGGTAAAAGTAGAATTACCAAAAGAAGAAGAAAAAGAACTGTTACCTAGTGTTGATAAAGAGATAAATGAAAGATTAGATTCTATAGATTTAGATATTGAGAGTTTAGCATTAGATAAAATAAGAAGCGAGGCTGAGGCAATAAGTTCATATTTAAAAGGATTAATGCAGGACATAAACAAATATTCTAATCTAATGGATAAAAAAGAGATGCAAAAACAGATAATAAAATCAATAACAGGAAAGATAAAAGTAATAACACAACATTCACTAGAATTAAAAAACTTAATAGCACATGTAGAACAAAGATACCATGATTATTTATTAGAGAATTTCAAATGGGTAAATGAGAAGAAAGAAAATGAAGATATAAAGAACTTAATAAAAGAACTAGAAGAGGATAAAGAGACAATAAAAGCATTAGATACAAAGTTAACAAGAATAATATATTATGATGAGATATTCAATCCTGACAAGAATAAAGAATATGAAGGAAACATACACAAGGAAGTAGAAAAAATGGAGATACATACTAACATCAATGATCTGACAACACACTTACTAAATGGGGTATTAGATAAAGTAAATGGAATAATAAGCAGGATACAGAAGAAAGATTATCTAGGATTAGTAAAAGAGATAACTGGAATTAAACGTTAAAGAATAAGTTATAAGAAAACTATATATACTCTAAAAATAAATTTTAATACATGAATATTGATGAATTATTAAGTTCTGATGACAATAATTTAGTTACAGCAGTTAGAGAGGCTTTAGAATTTGCAAGAAAAAACTCATTTGATCAAGAAATGACTTTAAGACATGTAGATTTTATTGCAAGAATATATAATGATAGTATGGAAGCAAGAAATTGCACAAGACTAACAGCTGCAGATTATGCCATTACAATTAATCAAATATATGATTAAATTATCCAAAAGATATTTATATTATAAAAATAAAATTCTTATATGACTATTGATGAATTATTAGCTTCTGTTAGTGAAAATTTAAGATTTAATGTGAAACAAACTTATGAAATGTGTATAGAAAGACTAGGATATACAGAAGAAGACTCAATAAAGTTTACACAGGGATACCTTAAATGGGCTGAAATATTAAAACCATTATCAGATGCTGCAAGAGATTCTGAAAGAATACCTGGAGAGGATTATAGGATAATAGTAACCTGACACAAAGATTTAAATATATTCTCTAGTATATAGATTTCTATGATAAATAAGAAAGATTTTGAATCAATGAGAAAAGAACTGAAAGACTTTGAGGTAAGAAGAGAGGAGACAATAACAAACTCAAGAGAGATAATAACATTATCAAAACAGATAATATATTCAATACATAGAAATGATATAACTAATGCTGAAAAACTATTAAAAGATATAAAAAACAAGATAAAATTATTAGACAGGACAAAAAATTATGATACAGGAATAAGCTCGGTAGCATTCCAGGAATATGTAGAAGCAGTAACATTCTATGAACTAGTAAAGAATGATAAACTACCAAGTGCGAAGGAATTAGGAGTTGTAGTTGAAGATTATCTATCAGGATTAGCTGATTTAACAGGAGAATTAGGAAGAAAAGCAGTACATGAATCAATAGCAAAACATTTTGATAAAGTAATAAAGATAAAACAAGTAGTAGAAGAGATATATGGAGAATTCTTGAGATTTGATCTAAGAAACGGGGAATTAAGGAAAAAATCAGATGCAATAAAATGGAACTTGAATAAACTAGAAGATCTAGCTTTAAGTTTAGAATTGCAGAATAGATTGTAAAAGTTAGATTTAATAATCTTATCTCTTAAATATCTATATGGAAAAAAGCAAAGTATTCTTCTTATTTTTTGTATTAGGATTATTTATATTCTTAGCATTATACGGATTCACAGCAGAAAATCTACTAGCAAGCATACTCATAGTACAGATAATGTATCTAATGTTAAAAAAGGTGCAATAATGGAATTAATAGATAGGGTAAAAAATAATAAACTCGAGGCTCTAGACATACTATTATGGACAATAGACAAAACACATGATTATATCTCAAAAGGAGAATATGTTTCAGCAAAAAAATATTATAATACAACAAAAAGAATCCATATGAATTATATAATCTTAGGAAAAACAAGCAAGGAACTAGATGACGAATTCAAACAATTAGGACAGAGATACAGAGCAAGATTCAAAGTTTTTGGGGAAATCTAATTATTTATAATACATGAAACCATTCTTGAAATCATGTTTCTTAAAGTTTTGATAATCATCCTTTAATCTAGACATAGCTAGTTTAATCTTACCCGGATGAGAATATTCCTCACCAGAAAGATAAGCAGCCAATTGTTTATAGTTCAAAGAAGATTTAGCATGAGGACTATGAAGAACAACTGGTTTAAGTTCAGAAAGAGCTTCAGAAACTTTAATATCATTATTAACAATACCAACAACAGGAACACCTGCTAATCTTTCCATATCAGCTGGTTTAATCTCATAATTCTTATGTCTCATCTTGTTAAGAATCAAACCTTTAACATGCATACCATTACCTTTAGCTAACTTAATAGCTCTTAATGTAGTGCTTAAAGTTGGAATATCAGGGGTAGAGACAACATATAACTCATCAGAAGCATTAATAGCAGCTGCTAATTCATTATTAAGACTAGGAGAGGAATCAATCAATACATAATCATAATGTTTCTTTAAAATCTTAACAGTATCTTTCAATTTGCTGAAATTAGTTTTCACATGAACTAAAGAACTTGGAACAAAATGGAAACCAAAACCAGAATCATATAAAGATTCACCAATATGAACCTCATCATTCAACACATGATGCAAATGATTCTTATGATCAACACTACCAAGATGCAAAGCAACATTAGGAGAGGAGAAATTAGCATCTACAACAACAACTTTCTTATTATAATCATTAGATAGAGATGAAGCAATATTCAACACACTAGTAGTCTTGCCAACACCACCCTTAATTGAAATCAAACCTAAAACTTTACCAATTTTCTTATTCAAAGTCCATACACCCCTCTAATTTTTTGCAAAGTGTCATCAACACTAGATTCCTTTCTAATTTTCTTAGCCTGAAGCTTATTAAACCTTTCTTTTATATTGCTAAACTTAGATAATTTCTGCTGTTTAACTAATTTTTCTTCAGATTTCTTCCTTAACTGATCAATATCAATCATAGTATTTAGAGGTGTACTAGTCTGCTGTTTCTTAGACTTAGTATTCTGAACTTCAATACTAGGAAGAAGATTAAATAAACTAGCTCTCTCAGCTTCTTCAATACGAGATTTTAAACAGAAAATCATAGATTCCTTATTAGTACACCATAAAAGATCATCAGCTAATTTCTTATCTTGATAAACATCACGAACCCAGTTATAGAAATCATTCTTTTCTTCATTAACATGGAAATAAAAAATCTTATCATCTAATCTTTGAAGTAAAACATATAACTCTTTGATGCTTGAAACTTTTTTATTATTAGCTAACAAGAAAATGTCATCACCATCTACTTCAGATAATATATCTTTAACCATCATCACCACTTTCAATATAATAAAAAATATATTTTGGTTTATAAATCTTTCTAGAACTAAAACTATTTGCATACAATTTAAAAAGATAGGAATTACAAATTTAATATGAGTCTTAAAGACACTTTAGAAGAGGTTAGTATTAAAATCACTATATTTTCTAAAGGATATACTAAGATAAATTTAGAATTAGCACAACAAATATCATTATTGAATCAGGAAGTAAAATCTAAAAAATTACAAAACAGTATAGAATTAATAGTTCTAAAATTTTATAAAACCTATGAAAAAAAATTCTAGTCAAAAATATACTATATAGCATACCAATATATAGAATAATCAACATATTAATATTATGAATAAAAAAGGATTATCTGGATTATTGTATTGGGCAATAATATTCTTAATAGTGGCTATAGTTACTGGAATATTTGGATTTGGAATAATATCTGGATATTCATTTACAATAGCAAAAGTTCTAGCAGTAATATTCGTCATACTATTTGTAATATCTGTAATAGCGCATGTAATAAAAAAAGCTTAATTTATATTCTTTAATTTAAAAATTACTTGGAGGAAACAAAATGGCAAAGAAAAGCAGAGGCGGAAGAATGAATGCAGCTAAAATAAGAGCATCAAAAGTTCCAGGCGGCACAGGAAAGATAAGAAATAGAACTGTCGGAAAGAATATTATGAGAACTTAAGAAGCAGATTATTTTTTATATTTTTAATTCAACTGAAAGTTACTCTACCAATTCTTCAACTTCAACTTTCTTAATAAAATTAGTACCAAAAGAAGTTAATTCGAAGATCCTTACATATTCTGAACTAAAAATCTCAGCAACATATTTCTTACCTATCAAAAATGTTAAATGTTTCTCAACAGTACGCCAATTAACACCAGCATCTAAAGAAATCTGATTAATAGTTTTTTTACCACCAACTAAAGAGGCTAAAATCAATTTCCTAATCTGAATAAAAGTCCTTTTCTGATCTTTCAACAAACAATAAGTATTCTCTAAAGGAATGTAAGCCAAATTCTTAATGGAAGCAAAATCATGAACATTAACAAGAACACCAGAAACTTCAGAATCATTATATAAAGGACTAGCAAAAAAAACCAAGTCTAATATTTCATTATTCTTAGATCTTTTCTGAGTCTTAAAATTAATACATTTGCCTTCCTTAATCCTAGAGATAACAAAATCAAATTCATATTTAGAACCAGAAGTCATGAAAGGAATCTCTTTACCAATAACTTCATCTTTTTCATAATTAAACAATAATTCAGAACCATTATTCCAGAAAACTATTTTAGAATCAAAATCAAAAGCGAAAACAGGATTATTAGATTTAAGAATATTATGCACAAGAGTATTTTCCTCGTACATCAAGCCACACCCCTGTTTAAAGCCACCATTTTTCAATCTATGAGTAAAAAGAATTTTAAACTATATAAATATTTTGTATTTATCTCACTTAATTTTTTCAATCAACTAAAATTTTGCTATTAGCAAGAATTATAAACAATTTAATCACTAAAACTTCAATGCCAGAAGGAATAAGAGCAAAAAAGGAGGAGAATTTCTCTGAATGGTATATACAACTAATTGAAAAAGCTGAATTAATAGAATACAGTCCAGTATCAGGATGCATAATTTTAAGACCGACATCATATGCAATATGGGAATCAATAACACAATTCCTAGATAAGAAAATAAAAGAAAAAGGAGTGCAGAATGTATATTTCCCATTATTAATACCTGAAAACCTATTAAAAAAAGAATCAAAACATGTAGAAGGATTCAGTCCTGAAGTTGCATGGGTTACTGAAGCTGGAGATAGTAAATTAAATGAGAGATTAGCAATAAGACCTACCTCTGAGACAATAATGTATGATACTTTTAAAAAATGGATAAGAAGTTATAGAGACTTACCATTATTAACAAACCAATGGGCGAACGTGGTCAGGTGGGAGTTTAAGCACAGTATTCCATTCCTAAGAACAAGAGAATTTCTATGGCAAGAAGGACATACAGTATTTGCAACACAAAAAGAATCAGAAGAACATGCATTAGAAATGCTAGAAGATTATGCAAAAACATATGAAGAATTATTAGCAGTTCCAGTAATAAAAGGGACAAAGACTGATTCAGAAAAATTTGCAGGAGCAGACATTACATACAGCATAGAGACATTATTACCAAATGGAAAAGCAATACAGGCAGCAACATCACATTGTCTAGGACAGAATTTTTCTAAAGCATTTGATATAAAATTCATAGATAAGGATGAAAAAACAAAATATGTATACCAAAACTCCTGGGGGTTCACAACAAGGTCTATAGGAATAATGATAATGATACACTCTGATAATAAAGGATTAGTATTACCTCCTAAAGTTGCAATGAACAAAGTTGTAATAATACCAATATTAATGGAAAAAGATAAGGAAAGAGTAATAGGAAGGACAAAAATATTAAAAAAACAATTAGAAAAATATAATCCAATACTTGATGATAGAGATGATATTAAACCAGGAAATAAATTTAATAATTATGAGATGAAAGGATTACCAATAAGAATAGAATTAGGACCAAGAGATTTAGAGAAAAACCAGGCTGTAATAGTAAGAAGAGATACTGGAGAAAAAAGATCTGTAAACTTAGATGATATAGACAGAATAGTTGAGAAAACATTAGATGAAATACAAAAGAATCTGTATATAAAAGCAAAAGAATTCTTAGATAATAATGTTATAATAGTTGATAATGAAAAAGAATTTGAGAAAAATATTAATAAAAAAATAGTACAAGTACAATGGTGTGGCAATCCTGAGTGTGAAGAGAGTATAAAGAAAAAATATGCTGGTGTTAAGGCATTAAATATTCCTTTTGAACAGAAAAAAGAATTGAAAAACTGTTTCAAATGTAGTAAGAAAGCTATTTATTATGTGAATTTTGCTAAAAGTTATTAGAACATATATTCTATATAGAAGATTTTAAATATAAAAATAGGTATATTAGGCTTAACAAAAGATTTATATAAGTGTAACTACCACATAATAGACAACAAGTGTTGTAATGGAGAAGGAAAAACATGGGTTTTGATGATAATGAATTAAATAGTAAACAAGGGAAAACACAAATGGCAGGAACACCACTAAAATTACCATTAACAAAAAGAATCAGACATATAGTCAACAACCCTAAAGCTTCACGTTGGGCAAATAAGAACCTTAGACCAATAAAATATGGAATTTATACAGCAGCAGGAATAGGAATGTTAGGATTAATAGCTACAGGACCAGATTCATGCGTAAACGGATATCAAAACATAAGAGAACATGGAAGAAGAGGAGCTTTATTAGAGTGGGAAACAACAGTAGTAAATAGAGCAAGAATCGTAAGAGACGCATATCATACATTATTACAAGATGATGTCCCAGAATGGAAAGTAATCACAGTTACAGATGCTAATGGAGAGAGTGAAAATAGATTAAAAAAAATAAGAGATGGATATCTACCATTAACATCAGCATATCAACCTATAGGTCAAAATGGACCTGATATCAAAGGATCAAGAGATAGCCAAATTTTGTATAATTTACGTGCACAAATTTTTAAAAATTACCTTATCGGTGTAGGAGAGGGTTTTGATATTGGAAGAAGAGGAGTAAAAACTCTAAGAGCAGAATTAGAAGCAGGATTAAGAGAAGATCCAAATAATACTCAATATCAGACTGCTTTAGAAGATCTTAATCAAGCTGTAAGTGAATTAGTACGAAGAGGGGTAACTACACCAGATTACCAACCACAAAATCCAAAAAAATGCAAGCCAAATACTATACCTGTACCACCAACTGAAGCAGCATGTACTACATTGTATAGAACTATACAGGAAAAAGCAGATATATGTAATGATCCTGGATATGCAGCAGCAGTAGGAGCTGAAGCAAGAGACATAATTAGAAGACATCCAGAACTAAAGGAATACAAAGGTGTTGTATTGAAATTAAGATATGATATAGGAGCTCTCGGGAAAATAGAAAATGTAGAAGTCAGATATTCTCACCCAGAACTGCCTGAAAATCTAAGAGATGGAATGAGAGAGGAATTTGAAGCAAAAACTCTAGACAGTAAATTAGCTGGATGTAGAAATAATACACTATCTTTCCGTGTTCAATCAAGCATATAAAAATATATTAAGGAGAAATAATAAAATGAAAAAATTATTGATAACTGCTGCTTTTGCATTAACAGCATTAGGAAATTTAACAGCACCAAAAGAGGCATTTGCATTAGATAGTGAATCAGTTGCAACACCAGATCCAGCTGAATATACTGAAACAGTTAGAGAGGATATAATTCCTGAACCCTTACCAACACCATTACCAAGTGCGTCACCAGAACCAATATCTTCAACTGAAGATAGAATAAGGATTGGAAGTATTGAAATATTAGGAACATATGATACACATACAAGATTATCAGCAGCAAAAGAAAAATTGACAGAATTTGATGAATGGAGAGGAGATATTTATCTTAGAGTAGATAATGTATTTGGGGGAAAAGATTTAGGAGCAGACATATATACAGAAATAGCAGGACAACATGGAAGATTAAATTCAGGAGTATTCGAAGATGCAGGCGAGAGAAAGATGACATACAGGCCTGGAGCATTAGTACATTTAAACATAAATGACATATTAAAAGCAAGAGCAGGATTAGGTCTAGTATATACAAATGGAAGCAAGTGGGTACTAGAAACAATGCCAAGATCTGATATATATGCCTTAGGTGGAGAGGGAGAATTAGGCGCTAATCTAAGATTATCACCAGAATTAGCAGTAGACTTTGGAATGATATCAAGAATACAGCATAGAAAAGTAGGAAATACAGATTATGGAAAAGAAAAAGATACAGCTATGGGATTAATGTTAGAATTAAATAATCCAGGAAATGACATATATATGGATATAGGAACACGTTTAAGATTTGACAGCAGCGATGTATTAGCAAATAAACCTGGATCTTTAGATAGTCTAGCAGAACAGACAAGTAATAGAAAAACTGTAGATGTATTAAGAAGAGTACAACCAAACAGCTATGCATTACAACCAAGATTTGGAATAGGAACAAAGGTAGGACCTGGAGCAGTAGGATTATATATAGAGGGACCAACAGCAGGACCAGAACAGAATGTACATGCAGGATTAGATTTATCATATGGAAAATTTGTATTAAGCTGGCGTGTAACAGATGACCAAATGGATGGACAGCGTAGAAGACAGACATATACACAAGTTGTATTAAAGTACAATCCAGAAAATAATAGATTAAGATTATATAAAAGTGACATAGACAATAGGGCTTTCATGTCTAGATAAACTTTTATACAACTTTATTCATTTCTATTTCTAAATGTATGAATATATAATATCAATACTAGCATTAGCAATAGGGTATATAATAAAAGAGCGTACAAAAGAGGAATTAAAATCAGGACAAAAATATTTTAAAATCATAGAGATAATATCATTAATAGTTATAATAGGATTATTATCTGTAAACTTTAATATAATATTATTTATAATAGGGATAATAACAGGAATAATATTTAAAGAGGAATACTTCTATCTAGGAATATCAATTACCAATATTTTAGATGGAGGATTAAGGTTTTTGCATGCAATATTCATATTTGTATATGGATTAGCTTATACTGGAATGAATCATAATAAAAAAATAATTTATAGTGCAGGACTATTTTTGATTACTCTTTTATTATTAATATTCAAGCAGGATATATCAATGATAAGTGCAGGAGCATTGACAAGCATAACAGCAATGAAAATATATAAGTTTTAGAATTATTTTTTATTTGAAGCAGTAAGATTTTTTACTTCATCACGAGTATAAAAAGTGTCACCAAATGCCATACCAGGATTACCATCTTCTTCTTTTGTTAGAAATATTAAGTTATATGTCCAATCTGAAGGTAAATTAGTTATTTTATCAATTTTAACCATGACCTCTATAGAACGATAACCAACTTCTTCTCTTTTTACACCCATCATCTCCATATCTGATTGATCAGGTTCTGAATATAAAACAATAAGCTTATCAATATCAGGCTTAGATTCTGCTAAAACATTAATAAGAATTCTATGCTGTTCTCGAGTCATATACAACTCATTATATGATCCATCTTGAAGTCTAGAAAGTTTGAAATTTTTAAAATCTATCCTGACAAGAGTTGCAATATCATCTGGCATAGTATCACAAAGAGATATACTCATTATAAATATTATTGTTATCTACAAGTAGTTTTATAAATTTTCCTCAAATAACAAGAACATGCTATACATAATAGGAATAGGATTAGGAAATGAGAAAGATATAAGCATAAATGGACTAGAGAGTGTGCGTTCTTGCGATGTAGTTTACTTAGAGAATTATACATCAAAATTAATGTTCAAAATAGAAGACTTAGAAAAACTAACTGGAAAAAAGATAATATTAGCAGACAGAGAATTAGTAGAAAGTGGAGAGGAAATATTGAAAAATGCTAATGAAAAAAATGTTGCATTATTAGTGAAAGGGGATGTATTCAGTGCGACAACACATACAGACTTATACTTAAGAGCTGTAAAACAGGGAATAAAAACAAGAATAATACACAATACATCAATATTAACAGCAATAGGAGATACAGGACTTAGTTTGTATAAATTCGGGAAAACAGCATCAATACCATACCACTATAGAAATGTAAAAACACCAATAGAGATATATGAAAACAATAAAGAGATGCATACATTATTCTTACTAGATTTAAATCCAAAAGAAAACAAATATATAAATTACAAAGAGGGATTAAAATATTTATTAGAAAATAGTCAAGGAAAAATAAGCCCTAATAATAAAGTTGTAATATGTGCAGCTTTAGGAACTGAAGAACAAATAATAAAATATGGAAAAATAAATGAATTATTAGACATAGAAATTAATGTTTATCCTCAATGTATAATAATACCTGGAAAATTACATTTCATGGAAGAAGAAGTATTAGAATTATATAAAATTCAATAGGAAAGTATATGATATAAGTTCTGATATGTTATAGAGCTACATAAATTTATGTTATACAATAACTTAATCTTCATCAGCTACAATCATACAACTAGTCTCAGAAACGCCCTTAATCTTAGTAATCTTTTCAATAACATCCTCTTTCAATTTAATAATATTCTTAGTCTTAGCTTTTACCATTTTATTTTTTCACTATCTCGTATTTTGTTATATTTGAATTAGGGATGAAAATAACTTCATTGTTTTTAGTAATGATCTTAGTCTCAATAAGATTAATCCTCTTAACCTTACCAGTCAACCCATTCATGATAATTGTATCTCCTGTTTTTATCTTTTGTGTTTTATAAATATAGAAACCAGAGACTAAGTTAGGTATCCAGTCTTTGAAAGCCAATACAATAAACACTATCACTATAATGACTATGACCAAGAAAATAATCCTAAGGATAAAAGTAGGAATTCCTAACTGGTTAAGGACAGTAATAGCTGCAGCGAAGTAAATCAGATATTTGAAAATATTAACAAGGTAATTTTCAACTGAAATCTTAATCTTGAACTGTTTAGCCAATATTTTATTTATTTCAGCTTCCTTCAATACTTTTCTTAATATATTACTCAAAACATTAGCTAATACTAAACCTAAGATAAGTATAAGGAAAGATGTAATGATTTTAATTACTGTATCTGAATAGATTACCATGTATATATTCGGGAAGAATGATTTATAAAGTTAATTAGTAGATAGATTAATTCTATTATTACTTAATAGTAGTTATTAATTAGAAAGCCTTATAAATTCTTTTATTACCAATAAAACATGGCAGTTATACAATTATTCAATGGGATAACATCACCAACAGATGCATTAAGAGTAATGGATGAAACATTACAAGCATATGAAAGATTAGATAATGTAAATTTCAATTTTAATGGTCAATTGAAAGATCCATCTGAAGTATTAATAGATTGTAAATACCCAATGAATGGGTTTCAAGAAAATGTTTATTCAGATTTAATAAAAAGAGTTAATGGAGAATCTGCAGTAAGAATAACAAGAGATGATCCGGTTGATGTTATGGCAAGAATGATTAGTCTAATAAACATTAGTCTGACAAGAGATTTTGATCCAATAAAGGTTGAAGAGTATCTAAAATCAAAAGATCTTGAATTTAAACAATCAGGAATAAGAAGAATTGCTATACTAGATACAGATACAAATGAAATAGTAATATACGGAAAAAATACAATAAAAATTCCATATTCAGTAAATCCAGATTTAGATGCACAATTTAATCATCAAAGAATAGCATTTGAGAGATTTAAAGAATTAACAAAAAGTGACGATATTACAAAATTATTAAAGTAAATAATTAACAAATTTAAAATATATAAAAAAAATAAAAATGTATAAAGTTGCACAACAATGAAAAGAATAGTAATATTACCAAATGAAATAGCAGATACATTATACAGACTGACTTCATTAAGTGATGAATTTAGCGGATCTTTACTTTACAGACAACAAGGCAATTTATGTTTAGTAGAAACATTATTTGGAACTGGATCTGGAAATGAGGGAGGTGTTGAAACAGATAGAAGAGAAGATGAAATATTAAATACTTTTTTCAGAGAATTCCCAGATTATAAATCAATAGATGTACATACACATACAGAAGAAACAGTTAGAACTTATGGAGAAAAGTATAGCTGGAATTTTTCACAAGGTGATGCTACTACAATGGAAGCTAAATTAAGAGAGAATCTGGATTATATGGCAATGCTAGTAACACCAGATACAAGGATATTAATGGGAAGAGATGATCCAGTATTAAGAGTTGAAGATTATAGGGATTTCAAGATGTATGAAAAATTAGTAAGTGAAGCATTAGTAAATATTAGAAGAAACTTATGATATCATTCATGGAAAACATAACCTAAATATCCTTTCTCATTTTTTAATAAACATTTAATCCAAGAAGGAATATCCCTGTAAATTATCTCACCTCTAAAATCTTCAGGATTATCATACAGAGGAGAATTAGAAGCTTGGTTAAGCATACTAGCCAATTCATCAGCAGCATCTTTATTACTATGAAGAGGAAAAGCTACTTCAGCAACATAAGGAAAACCTAACTTTTCAGCAATAGAGGATAGTACAGGACCAGAAACAAAATCTTTCCTAGAAAAAATTAAAACTTCCAAGTAAGAAGGTGTTTCAATAATTCTTCTAATAGAGAAAACTTCTGTTTTAATATCATCAATATCCTTAGGACAATCAAATAGTGCGTAAGCTTTACCTTTCATACATTACTTATAATAAATAATCTTATAAATGTTGAGACTATAAAATATATAAGGTAAGGTACTTAATAAACGCAAACCAATGAGAGTCTGAAGATAAAACTAAAGACACTAACTGGTTTTGTGAGGAAAGTCCGCCCACCAATAAAAAAGATTGCTCTAGGAATAGAGTTTCAGTAATGGAAGGAGACTGTTTAGAAACGACACGACCTTTATTTAGTAATGAAGCTGAGAAGGTTCTGGCGACAGGACTGAGATAACCAGCTGAACGTTTGAGGTAAAGGAAACGATTAAACGAGCAGACCCGATCGGTGCAAGCAGAAATGAATATACAAAAGCTGTAAAAAGCCATAAGTTGTTTGTTACATGCGCTTAGTAGAATATTAAGACAAAACATCGCAGGAGATTAAAGCTTCAAAAAGCATCATTTCCTGTTTGGTTTTGACAAAAGGCGGCTTATTCTTTACCTATCTATTTTATAATATTGCTTTATACGGCTTATAATGGCATTTTATTGAGGTTTTATGTTTGTCACTATTAAGTTACTACAAATGGAAAGGTTTATAAACTTTGAAGATTAAGTAAATACAGAGGAAAAAAAGACTAAAATGGCAAAAACACAAGAATTCAAATTATCGGATAATCTAGAAGCATTAATAAGAAATGCACAAGCAAATAACGGAATTTTAGAAGAAAGCAAAACACAATTATCAAATCCAGATTTTAGAGAAAAAATTGCCTCAGAAGAAGTATACAATGATGAAAGACTATTAACAATAGATGATGTTATGGTTAGAAAGTTCGTAAGAACAAAGAGAGCACAAGCTTACGACACGCTAAACACCTCAATAGAAGATGAAACACTAAAAGAGGCTAAAGTATTTTACATGCCACAATTAGCTGAAGCAAAACCTCTATATTATGCAGAGATGATAAAATCTCCAGATGTAAAAATAGAGAACCCAAGCAAGGAACTAGCTGGAATAATTACAGGAATAAGATTGTTAGACCAAGTAAAAAAGTTAACATCTGCAGGTAATTTAGATACAGCTGAAGGATTAGTTAAAGATTATGTAGATACTGTTGAAAAAGTAGATTTACAAATAGATAGATTATATACCGGAACTGCATTTGCAGGAAACAGAAAGAAAGTAATAGAAAGAATAGCTGAAATCCAATATGCTAAAGCACGTCACTCATTAGAAGAAAAAGGAGAGACACTATATGCTGAAATAGATCAAGCAGTAGACTCTTCAAAGTATGGAAAAGCAGTCTCTATGATGACAATGATTGGTGCATATAATGCGCAGCAAGACATTAACAAACAAAAGGCTGAAGAAGCTGCTAAAGAGAAAAAGAAATAAATTTATTTTTTAAAATTCTTTATAATTTACTTTAATAATCTTCTGATCCTTAATCAATACCTTAGCTAATTCAACAAGTTCATGAACAAAATCATCAGACTTACTTTGTAATTCTTCCAACTTTTTACCAGAAACCCTGACAATATCACCATGAAGAACTTCCTTAGCAGTCTTACGAACATCATTAAAAAATTCAAGATATTCTTTATTCAATAAACGTTTTTTAACAAAAGTTTCTTCCAATAATTCAGAAATATTCTCAGGAGATGGAGGGACAACATTAGCAGACATCAAAGCAGCGTGAGCAGCATCAACCATACCCCAATAAAAAGATTCAACACTATTCAACAAATGAGCATTAGCACGTCCAAGATGAGCACCAGAACGTTCCATAGTAGTAAAGATAGCTTCAGCACTAGGTCTGATCCTTCCTTTAGCTAATAAAACTTTCAAAGGATCAAAGAAACCACCAACATCAACTAAAGGTTCACCATATCTTAAAACATTAATAATCAAAGGTTCACCTGCTCTTAATTCTTCCCAGAAAGCAGTAAGAGTGACAGTATTGATATGAAGTTCCTTAGGATATTTTTCAGAAGCTAAAAGTTTAGCTAACTCTTCACGATACCAAGCAACTAACTCATCATCCCAATCAACAGTACAGTCATCAATAATAATTATAATATCAATATCAGATTTAGGAGTTGAAAGATTCTTAGTCGATGAACCAAACATGGCAATAGCCTTAACAACATCTTTAAATTTCTTATAACATTTGAAAGCAAAATCATGAGCAATCTCAACATCAGAATTAAATTTTTTAATATTAACAGGTTTATCTTTAGAATTACTAGAAGACACCACTTTTTTAGATTTCATTAGTCATAATAATATGCATATAGTATTTAATATTTTCGGATAAAACTACCGTAACATATATAAATAATTAATCCAACTTAATATTATGGAAACTGTAACTATACCAAAAGAGATTTTTAGCAAAATTCTAGCAGATGTAGAAACATTATTAGAAGATATGGAAATAGCATTGAACACTAAAGTTAAACAAAGAATAAATGATATAGAAACAAAAAAATAGAAGGAAAAACAGAAAAGGATTTAGACTCTTATCTTAAAAAAAGAGGAATAAAAGTTGAGTGAATGGATAATAAAAGAACATCCTGATTTTTTTAGAGATTTAGATAAATTAAATAATAAAGAGTTAGAAATATTCTATAAAAAGAAAAATAAGATCAAACAAAACCCTTTAAGAATGGAGCATCTATCAGGTGGAGAAAATTGTTATAGATAACCAATAAATGATAATATAAGACTTGTATATTTTATAAAAGAAAAAGAGATTTGGTTATTAGTAATAGACAAACATGATGATGCTTATAAGGAATACAGAAAAAGATTACACTCATTAAGAACAAGATACGAACTATGAAAGGAAACATGAACTTATACTATGATGATGAAGCAGATTATCTAGAAATAAATATAGGAGAATATAAAAAAGGATATTTCAAGGATGTAGCAGATGGAATATCAGAGATAATAGATGAAAAAACAGGAAAAGTCACAGGAATAGCAATAATGAGCTTCAAGAAAAGAATAGATAAGAATCTAAAAATTAGTCTGCCAATAAAATTAGAAATTATTTCTTAATCATTGATTAGGAGTTCCACTAAACCTAGAAGCATCTCCACCAACTTGTCCACCAACAGATTTAGGCAAAGTAGTGAAACTAGAACCATACATGTTAAAGTGCTGCTGAGGGAATTCAACAAAACCTTCTCTATATGGAGAGTAACTAAAACCTACACGACGTTCAACAGGAATAGGAGCTCCTCCACCGCCACCCCAATAAGGACCACCTTGAACTGTATCATTGTATAAAGGACTGCCAAAAAATTCTAAAACAGATACAGTAGGGTTCGGACCAATCTCAGCAACAAAACCACCAGCCTCAACAATACTACGAGGGTGCTGACCTGGTTTAATAATACCTTTTCTCTCAAGATCAGCCCATTTCTTTTCTAATTCTTCCATAATCTCCTTCATAGGAACATTACCCATACCAGGAGGAAGATGAGAATCAAAAAAACCAAAATTATCAGTAATATGAACATGACGAACTAGATCAGCAATTTTTTTAGTCTCTTCAATAACTTCTTTTTTTAATTCTTCACCTTCCCAACCAGCTTTCCTAAGATTATTAATATGACCAGTATCCCAAGTAGCAGAGACAAGAGAGTTAGCGGCATTCTCAGCTTCTTTTTTATTAACACCCTCCTTAACTAATTTTTCAGCAAGAAGCCTCCTACTTTCCTCAACAGCCAGCCTTAAATCATCAGCACGAGACATAGGAGCATTGACAAAGAAATTCTCAAGAGTAATAAAAGGAGTTTCTTTTTCTTTACCCTCTTTCTTTAGTTTCATATAAAGTTTAGCAAGAGAATTAGAAACAGTCTCAGTAGTTTTCTCAATAGCAAAATCCTTGACAGGAACCCACAAATTAGGATCAGGAAGCTCATATAATTTGTTAACAATAGCCTTAGCCTGTTCAGCCTGAGCCTCAATAAGTTTAGATGCTGCATTCTGATAATCAAAAACTTTCTGAGGATCATCAGGATTCTTTGCATACTCTTCTTCTAACTTACGTTGCTGAATCATAAGAGGAGTTATAAGTTTAGTCTGAATTTCATTATATTCCTTGTTCAATTTTTCCCTAGCATCTTTAAATTCTTCCTGCTTCTTAGGCTCAGCAAACTTGTTAAACTTACCATAAATTTCATGATAACCTGAGTGAAGACTAACATTAATCTCACTAATATGATTCTGCATCCTAGAAATATCAAGATTATTCATCCTGAAAGTATTAACATAAGACTCATCATTAATCAAACCAGACTTGATAATAGCCTCATTCTGTTTAATCTTAATACTTAATTTTTCCTTAATATCCTCAACCTGTTTTTGGAAATCAAGAAGCTTAAGCTTTTCCTGATCCCATTCAGTAGAATTCTGAACCTTAAGCCTGTAAAAAGGATCATAAATAATTTTCCTGCCACCAATCTGTTCTTTTTCTTCATAATTAATAGGCCTAACTTGACCAGTGTCACGATTAACAGCAGCAAGAACACGAATATCAGAATCAATCATAACAGGCTTATCATAATTAGGTCTGCCATCAGCATACTTCTCAAACATCTGATTACCATGTTCATCAAGCTTAACTTTCTTCAAACCTTTCTCATATTCCTGAGAGAAAGTATGACCAGCATGGAATACAACAGGAATCTGATCAATAATACCTTTTTCCTTATCACTCTTACTCAACATATGAGTCCTTTCAAGAATAGAAAACACCTGAGATTCAGTAGATTTTCTTTTCTCATCAGACCAAGCACCACCCTCACCCTGAGTAGGAAAACCAGCAAGATCAAGTAAAGGAGCATGAACAGAAACATTAGAGTCAGTAAGTTTAGCTAACCTACGAATTTCATCAAAATGTTCCTTAGGAATAAAATCAAATTTTTCAGCCTGAATAGTACCAATCTCAACATTACGAACACCCTGATTAAGACTTTTACCAAATTCTTCCAATTGTTTAGCAACCATAGGAGATGTAGGAGAACCGAGAGCAGAAAAACGAGTCTTCAACCTAGATGGAGAATCCATAGCATTAGAATAAGATTTGTAGAAAGCCATCTTTTATACCTCAAAAAAATAAAGGCAAGAGAGTTTAAATAAGTTACTAAAGGCAAACTAAATTAATTTTTTTAATTCTAAAAAATCTTTATCTTCTAAAGGAGATTTGTAAAGTTCATTAACTAACCAAAGACCACTATTACGTATCTTTTCTTTAGTAGAAAAAAGACCAAGCCATATATCTGAAGGTTTACAAACATTACATAAAGAAACAGTTGAAATGATCTTAGATTCTAATATTAAACGAGAATCCTTATCATCAATCTTCAATACAACAAAACTAAAATTATCCTGAATATATTTAGAAACGTTTTTTTCAATAACTTTCTGTTTAGAAAAATCAATTTTATCAGAATATTTATCTTTAGCAATCCTAGTAGTCAAGTCTAATTCCCAAAATTTAAGAAAATCATCTCTATCATGGTTAAGTAAAGCTCTACCAATATTTTTCCTGAAAATACTCCTATCCTTATTCTCATTAATAAAATGCTGAAATAATCTAGATCTTAACTGATTATTACCAGTATGAGTACCAATCCTGACAATCCTATCAACACCATGAGAAATTTCACCTTTTTCAAAAATAATGTAAATACCATTAAAAGGAATATCATTACTATCAAAAGGAAAATTAAATCTTTTAAAAGAATTAAACAATTGATGAATACTATTACAATCAGACATTTTTAGTTTTCTCCTTAAGATAATGAAGCTGTTTACCAATACCTAAACCTTTAAGAGGAATTTTATAATTATTAATACTAGAAATAAGATATTTTCTATAATTATCACCAGCTAGAAAAATAAACTCATCATTTTTTAAATCAGCAATCTTGCTTAGTTTAACTAAAACATTATCAGCCCATAATTTTATTTCTTTAGAATTCATGTTATTCAAAGTCATATCATAAGGATCAATAATATCATCTAAAGATACTAAACCATATTTAGCAGAAAGAATAAAAATATTATCAGGAAAAAAAGAATCAGCATATTTTAAATTAAACTTAAACAAAGAACTAATGTATAAATCCTTAGCCTTAGATTTACAAGATAACTTCTTACTAACACAAGAGATTAAAACAATCTTAGCCATATAATCTAATAAAATACTAGATATTTAAATATTAGCCATACCATGAGTCTTTTTATAAACATTATAGACTAAGTAAGCCTTATCTTCAGCATCTTTCTGGCATTTAGAGGCTAATTCAGTATAAAGGAAATCCAACTTCTTACTATGACTAGAAGAGAAATCAAAAAAGTCCTTAGGACCAGAAAACAGATTATTAAAAGATGTAAAAATACCAGCAAAAGGATTAACCATATTAGAACTAGAAGATTTTTTAACAACTTTCTCTTCTTTCTTAGGAGATAAATCAAGGCTAGAATATTTAGCAATCTCATTACTAATTTCGTCAAGAGAGCCACCAACATAATCCTCAATCATCCTAAGATCTTCATCAAAATCAGCAGACTCAACAGCAGAGAGTTCAATATCATCAAGACCGTAAGCCCTGAAAGATAAATCTGTCCTGCCGCCATGAATATAATGCCTTCCACCCTGACCAGACATGACAGATGGAACTGATCTAAAGTGCATAGTCACTTCAACAACAGAAAAATATTTTCTTTCTAAATCAACTTCCTTAAAAGATTCATGAATAGAACCAGGCTTAATCTCACGTTTACCATGAAGCTTAATCTCGAATTCCATATTAGAGAAAGCATTGACAATATTAGCCTTATCAAATTCTTTCATCTTCAATTTATTAGCAGCTTTAAGATAAGGCTTAGCCCAGCTAGCATACAACTTAAGGGTACCTTTCTGAGATTTCAGATATTTACGTTCAACATTATAACGAGTCCTTATTTCCTGCTCAGAAACTTCTTCCCATTTGTTATATTCAAAAAGTTTCCTTTTCAATAAAGTCTTAACTCTCTCATTAAGATCTAATCTATCAATAGATTCAATCTTATCAACATGAAAGAAAGCATCACGGATAGTAACAAAGTTAAGATCCTGAGCAAGAAGATTAATACTGCCACGACCTTTACGAGCATCAACCTGATCCATCCAAATACCCTTAAGAGAACGTTTAGCAGCATCCCTATCTTCAGGAGAGGCAGATTTATCTTTAAGTTTGTTATAAGGATCAAGACGTATCTCAAACTCTTTAAGATCATAAATCAGGTTAAGAAGACTCTTGATAATATTATTAATCAAACCAAGATATTCCATAGCCTTCTGCTGCATCAGAGTAGTTCTTTGTCCTATCTCACCAAAATAACCAGAACTGACAGAAGCTTCCATATCCTCAGAAACTTTGCGAACATCCATACCAAGACCAGAAGGACCAGAATCCCTCATGAAGTCAAGAATCCAGAAATAAATAGGCTCGATACCCTCAGACAACGAATCATAAGCAATATGATATTTAGGTTTTTTATCCTTATTAAGAATAAGACTGCTAAGAAGATTAGCTATATCACGTTTATTATCAGCATAGTCCTTATCAGTATAAATACCTTTCAGAAACTCTTTTTTCTTATCATAATCACTAATATCCGTCAATCTCTTCTCAATCTCAGACAGAGTAAGCACCACTTTTTCTTCCATATGAAAAGATATTTATACACGTGAATATATAAATATTTTGAATGGGAATATTTGGGTTTTTTAAAAAGAAAGAGGAAGATACAGGAGAGTTTGAAGCTAATCAAGAGACTACTACAGATAATAGTGATGATATAGCAGCTGATGATAGAGGAGCATTTGCAAAACAATCAGAATTCAAACCAGCGTACAATGATAATACACAACTAAATTTTCCACAACCAGAATATAATAATCAAAGAAATAACAATAATGACAATATGCAAATAGTATTAACAAAACTAGAGTTGATAAACCAGAGATTAGAGGTAATGGATAGAAGACTGCAAGAGATAGAGAGAATAGCAAAAGACAGCAAATGAATTAAAGAAAATATACAGAAAGTTATATAAATATTAAAATCTAGTTATATATATGACAGCAGAAACAAACATATTACAAGAACTAAAAGTAATAAAAGCAGAATTAAAAATAATCAGAGAATACATGGTAGATGTAGATAGTATAATGACTGAAGAGGATTATAAAGCATTAGAAGAATCAAGAGAAGAAAAGAGAAAAGGAAAACTCATAACAAGTGAACAATTAAAAAAAGAATTAGGCATATAATGTTCAGTATCAGTTATTCAAATCAGGCACATAAATTTCTTAAAAAAGGTGAAAAAATATTAATTATCAGACTACTTGAAAAAATAGAAAGGCTAAAGACAGAACAGGTGCCACATGATTCTAAAGTATTAGAAGGATCAAATAAAGTATTCAGAGTAAGAGTTGGAAACTATAGAATTTTATATGAAATATATTATGAAGAAAGTCTTATAGTCATAGTAAAGATAGAAAAAAGAAGTAAAGCGTATGATTAAAATGAAAAAAAAATATTTCTACATAATACCAGTACTGATAATATTTGATATAATAACAAAGTATTATTTTAAAAATAAGCATATAACAATTGGAAAATACTTAAGCTTCAATTATACAGAGAACACAGGAGCAATATTCGGGATATTAAAAAACAATAATGTATTCTTCATAATATTAACAATAATAATCATAATACTGCTTGTATATCTAATAAAAAAAGAAAAAAAATATCAAATAGAACTAAGCATAATATTAGCAGGAGCAATAGGAAATCTAATAGACAGAATAATATATGGATATGTAATAGACTTCATACATGTAAAATACTGGTATGTGTTCAATTTAGCAGATGCATACATAACAATAGGAATAATATTTATAATATACAGAACAATAACAGAAAGTAAAAAGATTTAAATAATAAAGAAAGATCAAAAAAACATGGCAGACAACAAAATAAACCTACCAGGATCCGGAGGGGGACTAGTAAGATACTTTGATGATTACAAAAGTAAAATAGAAATAAAACCAACAACAGTAATCATAGCGATAGCAATAGTAATAGCTGTAGAGATATACTTGTATAAATTTGTAGGATTTTAATTCTTAAAAAAACCTTTATCCCATAAAAGTTCAAGATAATCCTTACGAATAGTTTCACTAATACCTAATTCTTTCAACAAAGACATAATCTTAATTTTAGAAGATTCAAAATCAGCTTCATCAGACATGATCTCAACCTCAATAAATTCACCAAGATTAGTAACATTATCAAAACATATAACCATATCATTTAATTCATAAGTCCTACGAGTCTTTTCAATCTCACCAACAAGCTTAAAATTCATCCAATTAAAAATATCCTTCAACTGAGAACCATCATCAATCTTAATAGAATACTCCATACGAGATTTAGTCTCATTATCAAGACGAGGAGATTTATAATCAAGTTTCCAAGAACCATTAGAATTACGAATACGTAAAACCTGATCAGACTTAGAAAAATCAATAGAAGGAGGATCAAGAAGAATATCATGCTGGTACTTCTCTTCCTTAAAAACAGCACCCTTACTCAAAAGATGATTTTCACAAGAAGACATATCAGAAATCTTAGCTTTAACTTCAACCTCAATCTTATTACTCATAAAATAAACCATATAAAAGAACTATAAAAACATTATTGTAAAGAAAAGACTATTTCTTATAAATAACTTCATTCATAGAACTCATCTGATGATAAGCCTTGATATATTCATCAGCAGTCTTAATAGAACGAGTATTCTTAATTCTTTGCTCAACCATATATAACCTCTTAGGAGCTTTCTCAACAATATCCTCATCATTAGAGATATTAATAATAGAGATACCACCAAGAATATCATCATCAGAACTATCAGAAACTTTTTTAGAAGACTTAACAGACTTCAATAACTTACTAATAAACAATTCATAATTATCATCAAGAACAGTATCAACAACCATAGGAGATTCATCAGTAAAAGAGATATTAACTTTAACTTTACGAGACTTAGAATCAAAGTTCAAAACAGCAATAGAGTCAACCACCAAATTTTTTACTAGCATGCAAATAAAATAAAACACTCATTTAAATAAATTTCTATGAAATGATTCTCTTTAATCTTCGTCATATGCAATCTCTATGAGTTTTAGTAGTCTATAGTTTTCTCCTAAGTTTTTGTTGATCCATGCTGCTTCAGCTGGTGTC